>JAPULC010000177.1 GCA_027295305.1 Gammaproteobacteria bacterium | reverse complement strand
GTTTGCGGCGCGAGCCGCCGCCGACATGGACACGGATGCCAGAGAGCTACGTGCAGCCGGGGGCGCGGTGGAGGTGTTTCTCGTTGCCCCCATGTCCCGGGGCGACACGAGGGATTAGGGACGTTGGGAAGGAAGTCACAGGGTGACGTGATACCCGAGCGTCACGAAGTATCCCAGCTCTCTCGATCTCCGGTCCGCGGAGGTGGAATCGCCGAAGCTGGCCCGCACTGGAGCTCATAGCGCGCACGACGGCCCCGGTAGTCGAGGCGTAGGAGCGGCGTGAGGGTATAGCGCTCGAACTTGGAGATTCCACTGTCCCGGACATAGTCCAGACGCAGGCGTGGACGAACATACCAGTTCCCGAAGTTGTGGCTGGCGTAGAGCTGAAATGCGGCTCGTCGCTCATCGTCTCTGTCGCCTACCGTCAGTGTCGTGCCTGCACTCCCCGAGGGTCCGAACACTTCGGTCGCGGTGAGCTGGAACGTCATTGCGTGTGTCCACACGTCGCCTTCGCGGCCGGGTGACTGGGTCGAAGATGCGCTGATATCGTAGCGGAAGCCACCCAGTGCATCACCGCGTACGCCGGCGGAGATATTTGTCGTCAGTGCTGCGTCACGCGTTGCGTAGTAGTAGATCTCCTCCGGATCGAGAAGCAGGGGATCGAACAGGGGATCTTCGAGGGCGAGCCGCTCGAGGTCGAGCATCGATATGCGATGGACCTCGGCTGAACCGTGATAGATGGCGTCGCCTTCAGAAAAGAGTTTCCTCTCTTCCTTTTCGTGGTGGTGGAAGTATTCGACCTGAGATCGCGGGCGGCGATGTTCATTGCTAGAGTTCCAGCCTTGCGGTGTCGGCAATTCCGTCCACCGGGTTGCGATCGGTGATGTCGATGTCGATCCCCACCTGCAATGCCGCGAAGAAGGTGTCGTAGTCCACGATTTGCTCGTCGTCATCGTCGATCACCAGCACGGTGCTCTGATCGATGGTGAATGTGATTTGATTGACGGTGACGCTGCCGGTGACGGCATCAAAGTCTTCCACGTCGCCTTCTACTTGAGTCTGCAAGATATCGTCATCACCCAGGTCGAGCTCCACCTCGTCGGCGATGCCGTCCGCGGGAAGCTGGTCTTTGATCGAGACGATTGCGCCCAGGGTGAGGGTTGCGAAAAACGTGGCTCGGTCGGTGACGATGTCCTGAACGCCATCGAACTCGTATCGCGTGGCCGCATCGACGTTGTAAGTGATCCCGAGAATGGTGAGCGTGCCCGCTACTGGGTCGAATGCGCTCAGCGGCCCTTCAAGCTCCACCTTGTCGTCGTCTTTGCGCTTGATGTCGTGAGCAAGGACCAATGCACCGTCGTTCGCGCCGCGGACCCTGACCAGCTCGCCCACCATGAGCTGATCGAAGGTCAGGGGTGAATCGTCGCTGATCTGGGTGGCGCCATCTGCCTTGACGCTCACGGTAGGAGCACCCGTGACGAGCTCGATGGATAACATCTGTGCCGCGACGTCCATGGTTGCAATGACGCCGGTAATGTCCACCGCGGCTTCGCGAAGCTTGACCGTGTCTGCGCTCAGCATGCCATTCGCCATCAGTACGCCTTCCACCTGAACGAGCTGACCATCGGCGAGGGTTGTGCCGCTGGGCTCGAGCTGTGCCGCCCCGGCGTTGACCCGTTGGCCGAGGACCTCGAAATTGGAATTTGAGGTGAAATTCCGAATGACGCCTTCGATTCTGACTTCGCCGCTCTGGCCGTCGAATGGATCCGTCTCGAGCGTCACGTCGCGCGCCTCGACTGAACCGTCCATGAGCAAGATGCCGTTCACTTCGACCTCCAGTCCGTCAGTCAAGCCATTGGGGAGGTCCGTGAGATCCGTGGCGCTGACGACGTGCACGGTCGTTCCGGCGATCTCGAACGTCATGTTCATGGCGTCGAACATGGAGATGACGCCAAACAGTCGAACGGGCGTGTCAACGAGGTTCTGCAAGCGCTCGATTTGTGTAGCGTCGATGGTGTTGGTGACAGGGTCGAAGAACCCGCTCACCTTCAGCACATCGGCGGCAGTCAGGGTGTCGAAGTTGAACGTGCCATCGCTGGATTCGAAGCGTGTGAGATCTCTTTTTGCGACCACATCGAATGCGTAGATCTGGAAGTGTATGAGTTCCTGATCGGTGTCGGTGATCGGGTCACTGGTGACGGGACCGATCAGCCGTGCTTCGTACGAGATGGTGTCCGCGACTCCGGTCGTGCCGTTGGCGTCGAGGGTGCCATTGACTCTTACGATCATCCCCAGGCGCAGGTCGTTCTCCGTCGCTGGCGCCCCGTCGATGGAGATCATCGCATCGTCGCTTTCGAACTTGATGCCGTTGACCCATACGCTGCCGAACCCCGATAGGCGCCCGGAGGTGCTGATGCCCGTCCCGCCGACACCCCCCGAGTCATTGCCCGGACCCAGTGCGGCGAGCTCACCACCACCGCCCCCACAGGCTGAGAGTAGGAGCGCCGACACCAACACCGTCATCCCTTTGAGCAGCTTCATGGCTGATCCTCCCCCGGAAGCTCGAAGTAGTAGATGCCAACTCCCACCCGGCGCCGCTCGACCGTCGAGCTCTTGCTCGCGGCGTCGCGCAACGACGTGTAGTGCCGTTCGAGCATTGACTGAGCCTGTCGCGCCGAGGAAGCACGAAATTCCTCTATGGCGTCCACAGGGAAGTCGTCGAACGTCACCTCTCTCTGAAAGCGAAGGTCGGTATCGTGTTGCAGATTGTGATCTATGGTCGAAATTAGATTGCGCGTGTCGTCCCCGAGAATCTGGATCTTTTCCAACAGATCATCAGTGGGAATGTACGCGCGGCGCATGAGCCTCAGCTTGCCGTTTTTGAGGCGCTTCACCACGTCGGTGCGCAGTAGCTCGGAGAGCACGGCCTGAACAGGCATGTCGCCGCTGTACTGGCGCACCAGTGTCGTAAATGAATTGTCGCCATCGAGCGACAGACTGGCGGGACGTCCGTTCGCTTTGAAACGCGGATTGTTCGACCACGCGCTAATCACTCGAACTGCACGGTTGTAGTGTTGGGGCAAGCTGACGTCGACCGGGCTCTTTATGCACTGCAGTCGAGCGACTTCCTTGCGGTTGATCCCAGTGAGCACCGCGACCCGCGACGTGGTCTGCCTGCATCCGGGGAGAGCGAAGTCGTTGTCCGCAACATCCACGTAGATCTTCTTGGCGATATCGCTGAACACCCGGTGCGAGATGCCGTTACGCAGCAGAATGCGCACCAGCGGTGTGAGTAACATCGCAAGTGCCGAGCGAAGTGCCGTGTCCCGTGTCTCTGCCATGGTTGGGAGTTTTTTCCCAAGCCCTTTAGATGAGTGGCATGAGACCACGGGGTCGGATGCGATACTGTGAGGAGGCCCGCGCTAGGGCCGTGCACCTTCCACATTCGGGAGGGCCACCATCACCCGCGCTCTGACCTTGACTATTGCGGCGCGATGGGGATGCGCCGCGTTTTATGAGCTCCTTCACAGTGAACGTGTGACCCCCCGCACTTGCGAGCATGAGCGCGTCTGTCCGCGGGGGTCCTGGTCCTCGAGATCTGCGTCCCAGTGAAGGAGGATGCAGCTTGATGGCGCCCATCGGACAGACGTCGGCGCAGGCGCCGTGCCCGATACAGCTCGTGGGATCGATGAGGGCCGCACGCCCGTCCACGAGTCCGAGCACGTCGCCTTCAGGACAGGCCCGGGTACAGTTTCCGCAGCCGAGGCAACGAATGGGATCGATGATGGGATGTAGTGACGCCGGCTCGGTGAGGCCGGCCTTGACAGAATCTTTGAGCGCGGCGACGGCCCGCCTTTCGCGGTGGCGCGCCGAAGCAATAGCGT
>JAPULC010000176.1 GCA_027295305.1 Gammaproteobacteria bacterium | reverse complement strand
TGGTCTACGACGTCAACCGCTTCAGCACCCTCTTGCCGCTCATGCGTCGGGCGCTAGACGACCCGATCGACATTGCCCTCGATGTTGCGCCGCTCAGATTCTCGATCAGCGTGCTCAGCAATCGAGATACCACAGATACCGCGGTGGACATCGTCCATATTGCCGCCGGGGGACGATCGAAGGTTCGGCAGGATCTGAACCTGACGTGGCCGCCGGCGGTGTTCTCGCTCTCGCACATCGCGATTCCGTTTCGCGCCGATGATCCCCTGTATGGCGACGGCAGTGCGCCCGCAAGCGTAGACGCGGTGGTGCTGGGTGCCATTGCACCGCGCGGCGAGCGCAGCGTGTTGTCGCTCAGCCCCAACTATTTCCTGCGGCTTCGATACAACCCCTTCTACCGCTTTCAGGAAGCGCGCCTGAGGGCTTGGTTGAGCGACATCGGGCGAGCGGGATAAAAACGCCGATTGGCGCTATATGGCAAGAACCCCCGTAACCGAGTTTGGTAGGGTATGGGTGCACCAAACCAAAAACGTCGAATCACGGGGGCCTCCATGCATCACTTGATAGCGTTGATCGCGCTAGGCGGACTCGCGCTCGGGGCCATCGTCCCGCTCGCGAACGCACAGGATTTATTCATCTACGCGGCCGAGGGTCAGAGCCAGGACCAGCAGGACCTGGACGAAGTGCAATGCCGGCGCTTCGGCACGGAGCGCACCGGTTTCGATCCACGGGCTACGCCCACCGCGACAACCGCGCGTCCTCAGTCACAGGGGGGCGCCGTGGGTGGCGCCGCGCGTGGTGCCGCGCTGGGCGCCGCGGTCGGTGCCATCGGCGGTAACGCGCGTCGCGGTGCGTCCATGGGTGCCGCCAGCGGCGGCATGATGGGGGGTATGCGCCGGCGTGACAGCAACCGGCAGCAGGATCAGTGGGCGCGTCAGGAGTCCGCGAACTATCAGCGCAATCGTGACGAATTCAACCGAGCGTTTGCAGCGTGCCTCGAAGGCCGCGGCTACACAGTACGATAAGGGAGCCTCAATCATGCAAGTCAGATTCGCAACCCTCATCACCGCGCTCGTGTTCGCCTTGGGCGCTGCCGCGACACATGCCAGCTTCTTCGAAGGCAAAGATGCGCTCATCTGCTCGGTCTATCAGCTCTACGAATGCGATCCCCCGAATGGCTGCATCGCGGTGGGACCGGGTGAGATCAGCGGCTTCGCCCACTTCGACGTGGACTTCCGCAAGAAGGTTGTCACGCGCGCTGGCGTCGAGTCCGCGCAGAAGTCCCCCATCAAGAGCGTGAGCACCATCGACGGCAAGCTCATCATTCAAGGCGTCGAAGACGGAGAGGAAGACGAGCGCGACGGCGCCGGATGGAGCGTGTCCATCATGGACCCGGAAGGCACCATGGTGATGGCCATCGCCGGCGACGGTTTCGGTGTGATCGGGCTCGGCGCCTGCGCTCCGAAGCCCTGATACGGTTTACAACTCACCCGGGAGGACTGGGATGAATGACGCGATCAAGTGTCTCGTGCTCGTGGGGTGTGTGCTGGCGTCGAGTTGCCAGACCACCTTACGGCCGACCACCGATTTCGATGACTCGGTCGACTTTTCCAGGTATCAAACATTTTCCTGGATCGACACGCATCCGCTCGTTCTTGCTGCGACGCAGCGCCCGCTCAGCCCATTGGTAGAGCAGCGGCTGATGAACGATGCCAAGGACGCCCTCACGGGACGCGGGCTGCGTTTTGTGGAGGACCCGTTGGACGCAGACCTTGTGGTTGCGTTCACCATCGGTTCTCGGGAGGGGGTGCGCATCACCAGCTACCCCACCACGAGCATGCGGCGTGGACCGCGCGGCCGCCCCGCGTACACCTGGGGAGGTCACTGGGACACGCGCAACGTCGTAGCGCGCCAGTACACGGAAGGCCAGCTTGCCATTGACTTGTTCGACGTCGCCGAGGCGCGCCCGGTGTGGCACGGCACCGTATCCACACGGATCACACGTCGAGACCGCGCCGAGCCCGACGCGACCATCCAGGCCGCAGTTGCTGCGATCCTGGCGAAGTTCCCGCCCGGCTAGGGCGTCTTGTCCGGCACGCGAACCATGGCGCTTAGCGGCCTGAAAATCGGCGCCGTGCTGGTGTTAGTAGCGGTGCTGCTCCTGGGGGGCTGGTTCTACTACTTCTATATTGCCGGCCCTGACGCTGCCATTCGGCACGCCGAGGCCTTTCGGTTTCGCCGCATGACGGTCACCCAGCTCGCCGAGCAGGGCAATTATCGCTTTCACTTTGTGACCAATCGGGTTGCGGGCGAAGATGCGGACTCCTTGGCCGATCGCTTCGGGCGGCAACGTGAAGCGGCGCTCAAATTTGGCTACTTCGACACGCACATCGAGCCGACCCTCGGCATCGGCATGCTCATCGATGCAACCGCGTGGTTTCAGAACGAGGAGATTCATATTGACACGGTGTCCGCACTCGATCGCGCGGCGTTCGTAGAGCAGATGCGAGGG
>JAPULC010000175.1 GCA_027295305.1 Gammaproteobacteria bacterium | reverse complement strand
TCAGATCCCGACCGTACGCGGTGACGGTGTTCGCTGCCAGTCGACGTTGCGTCGACAAGTGCTCGAGAAACCCCTTGATTGACTGCAAAGTTCAGCGCCCGCGTACGACCAGCAGTCGGCTCAGCACCTCTCCGATGAAACGCAGGAACAAGGTGTCCATTCCCGGGCTGAAGTGCTCCGCGTTGGTACTGCCCAGTGCCAACACTCCATGGAACATGGCATGGCGCAACGCGACCACCGCGGCGGATTTGATCGAAGGACCATCCGGGAACAGAAATTGCGCCTCTTGCTCGCGTACCGCTCCGCACGCAGCGCCTCCCTCCAGGAGATTGCCGAGCTTCTCTTCGGCCTCGGCGCGGGTGGTGGAATGAATTCCCAGGACGGGTTTCAACGATCCATCCAGAGCGAAAATGCCGACTGCGCTCACCGCCGAGAACTCGGAACGTATCCCGGCGTTGAGCGACGAGACGAGGGTAATCAGATCAGGGGCGTCGAGCATCGTCAGGACGAGATCTCTGGTCTTGGCGAAATGAGCGTCGTTGGTTTTCGCCGCTTCGCGAAGTTTTACGAGATCTTTCCGGGTTTCGATGTTTCGACCCCGCAGCACCGATACCTGGCGTTCCACGAGGGATACGGCGTCGCCGGATTCGTGAGGCAACAAAAGCTCTGTCAGCAGATCAGCGTGCGTGACGAAGAAGTCTGAGTTCGCGCGCAAGTAGGCGGCGACGGTGGGGGCATCGAGGTTTTCTACGCTCGACGCGACCGGTTGAGCCAACCGGTCGTCTTGCGTCTGAGTCATATGGATAAGTGTCCTTCATAGACGAGACACGCCGGCCCGCTCATTCTAATCGGTGCGCCTGGCCCCTGCCAGCTGATCCGTAGGTGTCCGCCGGGCAACGAAACCTTGACTCGATCACCGAGCCGGCCGTTGACTCTGCCGGCCACCACCGCGGCGCACGCTCCCGAGCCGCAGGCCTGGGTTTCTCCGACGCCGCGCTCGTGCACGCGAAGGCGCAAGAAACCCGAGTCGACGATCTGGCTGAAGCCGACGTTGGCGCCCTCCGGAAATCGATCGTGATGCTCGATCAATGGTCCCAGTCGAGCAACGGGAGCATGGATGATGTCCTCCACCTCCAACACCGCATGAGGATTGCCGATCGACACCGGCGTGATCTCGACGTGCTCCCCCTGCGCCACCAGCTCGTGAGTGGGGCCAGGTGATTCGCTTCGAAATGGAATGTCTTGCGGCTCGAGGCTCGGGACGCCCATCTCGACTTCGACGTTCTCGTCGAGCACCGTCACTGCAATGCGCACGTCGCCGGTCTGCAGTGTGAGCGTGGGTTTCGCGCTGAGCTTTTGCGCTCTGACGAAGCGTCCGAGGCAGCGCACACCGTTTCCGCATTGCTCCGCGCTCGAACCGTCGGCGTTGTAAATCCTGTATTCGAAATCAACGTCGGGATCGGATGGCGGATCGAGGGTCAGAAGCTGATCGAAACCTACACCCCGATGACGATCCGCAAGCCTGGCGACGAGCTCGGGCGTGAACTCGACACGCTGCGTCACGCAGTCAACGATCATGAAATCGTTACCGAGACCGTGCATTTTGCTGAATCGAAGCCTCATTCCTGTCCTAACTAGCTCTTGTCCAGAAATTCGCCGTCCGGGCGAATTTCTTCCCACGCTTCGGCGAAGTAAATTCACCTCCGCCGAATGCAGGACGACCTCATGTGGGCGGAAGCGACTCGAGGGCGAGCTGATCGGCCAAGGTCTCGCGACGCCGAACCTCGAAGCACTCGTCGGCGTCGATCATGAGCTCCGCCGGACGATTTCGTGAGTTGTAGTTCGAGCTCATGCCAAAGCCGTAGGCACCCGCGTTGGCAATCGCGATGAGGTCTCCGGCCCGTACGTTCAGTTTGCGTCCCTTGGCGAGGAAGTCGGCGGATTCGCACACCGGTCCGACGACGTCGCAGCTCACTGCGTTTCCCGGGCGTCGTCGCACCGGCAACACGTCGTGCCACGCATCGTAGAGCGCCGGGCGCAGAAGATCATTCATGGCCGCGTCGACCACGACGAAGTGCTTGCCGAGATTGTCCTTGGTGTAGATGACCCTTGTGACGAGGACACCGGCTTCGCCGACGAGAGCGCGCCCCGGCTCGAGCAGCACTTTCAGCTTGCGCCCGTCCAGAGCCCGTCGGATGACCTCGGCATACTCATTGAGCTCGGGAACCTTCTCGTCTCGATAGCGAATAGCGAGCCCTCCACCCACGTCCACGTGCTCGAACGTGATCCCTTCCGCCGTGAGCTGATCGACGAGCCGCATCAGCGCGTCGATGGCTTCGGCGAATGGCGCCAGCTCGGTCAGTTGTGAGCCGATGTGACATCCGATGCCCACAATCCCGACCCTCGGAAGCTCTGCAGCGCGACGATAGGTGCTGAGCGCCGTTGGCACGTCGATACCGAACTTGTTATCGCGAAGTCCCGTGGAAATGTACGGATGAGTGCGAGGATCGACGTCGGGATTCACCCGCAGCGCCACTCGGGCGGTTGTCTTCAACTCTTCAGCGATTGCGTTCAGGCGATCGAGCTCTGCGGGACTTTCGATGTTGAAGCATTCGATGTCGTGCGTGAGCGCAAGGCGAAGCTCATCATCGCGCTTGCCCACACCGGAGAACACCACCTTCGTGGAATCTCCACCGGCGGCGATGACGCGTTCGAGCTCGCCGCAGGAGACGATGTCGAAACCCGAGCCGAGCTGACCGAGCACGTGAAGCACGGCGAGGTTGGAATTCGCCTTGACCGCGTAGCGAATGCCATGTGGTGTGTCGCCAAACGCTTCGTGCAACGCGCGATACCGCTCCTCGATGCGCGCGCGTGAATACACATAAGTGGGGGTGCCATGGGCATCGGCAATCGCCTCCAGGGAAACGGCTTCTGCGTGAAGGACGCCTTGTCGATATTCGAA
The DNA here is from genome assembly GCA_027295305.1 of Gammaproteobacteria bacterium. Taxonomy (GTDB): domain Bacteria; phylum Pseudomonadota; class Gammaproteobacteria; order Pseudomonadales; family Azotimanducaceae; genus JAPULC01. Next base: position 4,524 of record JAPULC010000175.1, on the reverse strand, counting down.
CACTGTCGTGCTCACTTGGCGATCACGGTGAGCGATTGGCGCTGCTCGGCGCCCCGCAGTGCGGCGTATAGATGGGATGCCACATTGAGGGCCCGTGTCTCCTCGTCGGGGGGCAACGTCAACGGACCCTTCTGTCCGCAGGCGGCGAGCGCGTATAGCGTCGGTAAGACAATGGTGAGGATGATGAGACGCATGTCGAGTCCCGCTCAGGCAGTGTGACTAGTTCCTGTCCGGAAATTGCCATCCCTGGCAATTTCCTCTCGCTCTCCTTGAGAGCGCTTACGCTTCCACAAACGCGGTTTGCGGAAGCTCCTATTTCCCTAGAATTTTCTGCAGCTTAGCTTCCGAAAATTCGGGAAATGCTCACGGCAGCCCTTGGCTGCCGCCGCATCCATGCACCGGACCGCTTAGCTAACCCCGAGCCGCGTGCGTGCCTCGCGAATTGCGCGTCGCACCGTATCGGGTGCGGTGCCACCCGGAAGGTCTCGCGCCGCCACGGATCCTTCCACGGTGAGGACGTCGAAGACGTCCTTTTCGATCACTGGTGAGAATTTTTTGAGCACGTCCAGGGACAGATCCACCAGGTCTTTGGCCTCGCTCGCGGCGTGGTTCACGACGCGTCCGACGATGCCGTGAGCTTCTCGAAATGCGACACCCTTGCCGACGAGATAATCCGCCAGATCGGTCGCAGTGGAGAAGCCCGTCTGCGCTGCGCTCAACATCTTGTCCCGATTGACCCGCAACGCCGGGAGCATCCCGGTGTAGGCGCTCAGGCAATCCTGCACCGTATCCACGGTGTCGAAGAGCGGCTCCTTGTCTTCCTGATTGTCGCGGTTGTAGGCGAGGGGTTGGCCCTTCATCAGCATGATGAGCGAGAGCAGATGGCCGCTGACGCGCCCGGTCTTTGCGCGTATCAGCTCCGGCACGTCCGGGTTTTTCTTCTGCGGCATGATGCTCGACCCGGTGCAGAAGCGATCGGGGAGCTCGATGAAGTCGAACTGTGGCGAGGCCCACAGCACAAGCTCCTCGGACCAACGTGAAAGATGCACCAGGATCAGGCTTGCGGCCGCACAGAATTCGATGACGAAGTCGCGATCGCTCACCGCGTCCAGCGAATTGCGGCTGATGGTCTCGAACCCGAGCTCGCGTGCAGTGAACTCGCGGTCGAGGGGAAATCCGGTCCCGGCGAGGGCTGCGCTGCCCAGCGGCATCACATTGACCCTGCGGCGACACTCGGCGAGGCGCTCGCCATCGCGCTGCAGCATCTCGAACCACGCGAGCAGATGGTGGCCAAAGGTGATGGGCTGGGCCACCTGCAGGTGCGTGAACCCCGGCATGATCGTTGCGGCCTCGGCGTCGGCAACATCCAGAATGGCCCTCGAAACCTGCTCGATGCGTGCCAGAATGACGTCGATCTCCTCGCGCAGATACAGACGCAAATCGGTGGCCACCTGATCGTTGCGCGAGCGGCCGGTGTGCAACTTCTTGCCCGCCTCGCCAATGCGGCCGACCAGCGCGCTCTCGATGTTCATGTGGACGTCTTCAAGGGCCTCGGACCATACCCAGTCGCCAGTTCGAATGTCCGCCCTGATGGCCTCCAGACCTGTCACGATGGCGTCGCGCTCTGCCTCGCTAATCACCCCTACTTTGCCTAACATTCGAGCATGCGCGATGGAGCCTTGGATATCGTGTTCTGCAAGGCGCTGATCGAACCCGACCGAGGCAGTGAAGCGCTCTACGAACGCGTCTGTGGGCTCCGTGAAGCGGCCTCCCCAGGGCTTGTTGCTGCGGCCTTCTCCGTTCATCAGGATACGTTGAACCCGTGAGTCAAAGGGCGGGGGATTATACCCGGATACGTTTCGGACGGGTGTCCGACGATCGGGGCTCGGATTTCTTCATTCCAGAGCTTTGCACCGTCCCGGCGATCTCGGTCCTGGTGCTGGCGGGAGAGCTCCTGGTGTTCGTGCTGCTGTTGAGCGGCGGCGCACTCAGCTGGGAGCGGCTCGGCATCATGTCGCTGTTCGTCCAATGGGTGGTGCTGGCGAGCAGCGGGGTGCTTTGCGTCCTGCGGGGGTGGCTCGGGCGGTTCGAAGTGGCGACCGGCGCATTCATCTCCTACGGTGTGGTGGTAGTCGTCACGTTGGCGCTCAGTGTCGGCGCGGGCTTCGTCCTGCCGAGCGGGACCGGCGAGGTGGACTGGGTGATGGTGTTCCGCAACGTGCTCATCAGCGCGATTCTAGCGGGGATGATGCTGCGGTATCTGTACGTTCAGCATCGGTTTCGCGCGCAGGAACAATCGGAGCTCCACTCGCGCATTCAGGCGCTGCAATCGCGGATCAGACCGCATTTTCTGTTCAATAGCATGAATATCATCGCGAGCTTGATTGCCACGGACCCGGAGACCGCTGAGACGGTGGTGGAAGATCTTTCGGAGCTTTTTCGGGCAAGCCTCAACGACGTCGGCAATCAGGTGTCGTTGGAGGATGAGCTGGCCCTGTGTGAGCGCTATGTCCGAATCGAAGGGCTCAGACTCGGCGACCGGCTGCGGGTGGAGTGGGATGTCGGGGATGTTCCCGGGGAAGTTCGGATTCCGCTGCTAACGCTCCAACCACTTCTCGAAAACGCCATCTATCATGGAATACAACCACTGCCTGAAGGCGGCACCATCAGAATTCGAGTTGCCAGTGAGGACGATGAGATCCATGTGGAAATCAGCAATCCATTGCCGGGTCCGGAATATCGCGACGACATCAACTCGGCAGGCAACCGTATGGCGATAACGAACATCCGCTCGCGCCTCGAGGTGCTGTACGGCGATCGGGCGGTGTTCTCCGCGGAGGTCGTGGACGGGGTGTACGTGACTCGACTCAGTTTCCCCGGAGGGGTGGCGTGAAAGTCTTAGTCGTGGACGATGAAAAGCTTGCCAGGGACCGGCTTTCGCGGATGGTGGAGCAGGTGGACGGCTGCGAGGTGGCCGGTCAGGCCGCCAACGGGCTGGAGGCCGTCCAGCTCACGCAATCCGCGGCTCCCGACATCGTGCTGTTGGACATCAGGATGCCGGGTATGGACGGCTTGGAGGCTGCGCGGCACATCGCGGAGTTCGAATCTCCACCCGCGGTGATCTTCTGCACCGCCTATGAAGAGCACGCCATCGAGGCATTCAACGTGCAAGCGGTGGGGTATCTGTTGAAGCCCGTGCGCAGGGAAGACCTGCAGCGCTCCTTGATCGGCGCCAAGCGTACCAACAAGGCACAGCTCGCGGCGTTGAACGATCAGGAAGGCGGCGGGGTACGAACCCACATCAGCGCGCGCACTCGACGCGGCATCGAGCTGGTCCCGGTGGATGACATCCGCTACTTTCAGGCCGATCAGAAATATGTGACGGTCCGGTACTCGGAAGGCGAGATCTTGATCGATGAGACCTTGCGCGAGCTGGAGGACGAATTCGGTGAGCGCTTCATCCGTATACATCGCAATGCCCTCATTGCGGTGGGTTACATCGAGGGCCTGGAGCGCGATGATCAGGGTCACTATCGGGTACGCTTGCGTGGCCTCGAAGACCGTCTCGACGTCAGCCGGCGCCACGTGGCCGGCCTCAGGAAATTCGTGCTGAAACTCTAGGACTCTCGGCTCTACTGGCAAATGCCCAAGATCAGAATTGCCACGCGAAAGAGCGAGCTGGCGCTCTGGCAGGCAAATGAAGTGCGTCGGCTGCTCCAGGTGCACCATCCAGAGCTCGACGTAGAGCTGGTGGGCATCAGCACCGAAGGAGATCGCATACTCGACCGGCCGCTGAGTCGCATTGGCGGAAAAGGCTTGTTCGTGAAGGCGCTGGAGCTTGCGCTGCTCGACGGTCAGGCGGACGTTGCGGTGCACTCCCTGAAGGACGTTCCCTCGAGATTCGAGGACGACTTCGAGCTCGCGGCCTATCTCGAACGTGAAGACCCCCGCGATGCCCTCGTGGCGCCTCGACCTCGGGGCGGATCCTCGGCCCCTCTGATCAGATCCTTGGACGATCTGCCGCAGGGAGCCAGGGTGGGTTCATCGAGCTTGCGCAGACAGATGCAGCTCAACGCGCTGCGGCCGGATTTGAAAATGGTCGCGGCACGCGGCAACGTCAATACGCGTCTCGCGAAGCTGGATGCGGGGGATTTCGATGTGCTCGTCTTGGCAGCGGCGGGCCTCAAGCGTCTGGACCTCGCCGAGCGCATGGACGTGTTGCTGAGCCCGGAGGATTCCTTGCCCGCCGCGGGTCAGGGAATCATCGCGGTGGAGTGTCTCGCCGATTCCGATGTCGCCCAATGGGTCGGCGCCATCGACCATGCCGAGAGCCGACGGGTAGCATTGGCGGAACGCCATGTATGCAGGCGCCTCGACGCCAGCTGCTCCATTCCACTGGCCGTATACGCCCAGGTCAGTGGCGGCGAGATCGGCCTTCGTTCCCGGCTTGGGAGTCTGAGAGGGGAGCTGGTCGCGGCGGATGCTCACGGGACGGAGCCGTTGGCGGTGGCGGATCAGGTGGCG
>JAPULC010000174.1 GCA_027295305.1 Gammaproteobacteria bacterium | reverse complement strand
CCACTGACTATCGAAGGACTCAGGTTCAACCTTGCCGTAGAACTTCGGCGAGCAGCCGAGATGCGTGCACAGGCCGAGCAGCACCCCCACCTCGGGGTCGCGCGAGCGATGTGCGTTCGTCGCGTACGCTGGCTGCATCGGCTCCTCGGATGCGGGATCGGCGAGCTCCGGGTCGAGGGATTTCATCAGCTCCAGCGCTTCAGGGGTACGCCGGACCACGAACACGGGCTTACCACGCCATGCAGGGATCGGCCCCAGCATCTCGCCTGGCCTGAGCTTGGAGATATCGACCTTGATCGGCGCCCCGAGAGCGCGGGCACGGGCGCTCGGAAACCATGACTTCACGAACGGCACCGCGGCTCCCACCGCACCGGCGGCACCAACGACCGAGGTGGCACCGATCAAGAACCGGCGCCGACCCTCATTGACACCGCTAGCGCTCACGCTGGACTCCTAAATTGAACGACGGCTGCCGGCGCAGACCAGAGACGAATCGGGAGCAATCCTCCCAAGAAACCGGGTTAGATGCTAACAAAGCCTGAGAACCCTTTGAACGCGAGCCGACACGGCCCCGTCCATTTCTTCCGAATATTGAGTGGCCTTGTGTCTTAGCGCTTGGAATATTGCGGGCGCTTGCGCGCTTTCCTGAGGCCCACTTTCTTACGCTCCACCTTGCGGGCGTCGCGGGTGAGAAATCCCGCCTTGCGCAGTGCTGGGCGCAAGCTCTCGTCATAGTGGAGCAGGGCACGTGAGATGCCATGACGAATGGCACCTGCCTGGCCCGAACCACCGCCTCCTCGCACCCGCACCGAGATGTCGAACTTATCGTTCAGATCCACGAGATCCAGCGGCTGACGCACGATCATGCGCGCCGTCTCGCGCCCAAAGTATTCGTCGATCGGTCGGTCGTTGATGACGATGTCGCCGGAGCCCAGACGCAGATAAACGCGCGCCGTTGACGTCTTGCGTCTGCCGGTTCCGTATTCGTGAGAGTCCGCCATGGGTGTTATCAGATCTCCAGCGGTGTCGGCTGTTGCGCCTGGTGAGGATGATCAGGACCCGCGTATACCTTGAGCTTGCGATACATCGCGCGTCCGAGTGGGTTGCGCGGCAGCATGCCCTTCACCGCGAGCTCGATCACCCGTTCTGGATGTTTCTCGATCATCTGCTCGAAGCTGCGCGCCCGAATCCCACCAGGATAGCCGGAATGGCGATAATACGTCTTATCGGTTCGCTTGCGCCCGGTGACCTGAATCTTCTCCGCGTTCACCACCACGATGTAGTCGCCGGTGTCCACGTGCGGGGTGTACTCGGGCTTGTGCTTGCCCCGCAACCGCGAGGCAATCTCCGTGGCGAGCCTGCCGAGTATGCGGCCATTGGCATCGACCACATACCAGTCATGACGCACGTCGGCTGGCTTGGTGCTCTGAGTCTTCATCCCTCGCTCGAGTGTCCCGGTCCGGTCAGGGTAAAAAAGAGCGCGAATGTTAGCGGAGAGCCCCCAGCGTGACAAGCGCAAGGCCCCATCTGCACCGTCTTCTGAGCTTGCTGCGTCGGGCGCCCACCCCGCTATCGTGAATCTGATGTTTCATGAAAGGGTGCTGTAGAGCACCTCTTCAAGCACGATGGACGCGACCGAGATACTCGTGGCTCTGCATCTCGATCAGACGACTTCGGGTGCGCTCGAACTCGCTTGCCAGCCGCTCACCGGCATACAGCGCCTCCGGCTGCACCTCCGCGGAGAGAATGAGCTTGACGTTGCGGTCGTAGAACTCGTCCACCAGGCTGATGAAGCGCCGCGCCTGTTCCTCCCGCCGCGGGGTGAAGCGCGGCACGTTGCTGATCAGCACCGCGTGATAGCAGCGCGCGAGCTCGATGTAATCGTTCTGACTGCGCGGTCCGTCGCAGATGTCCGGAAAGTCGAACCACACCACATCGTCGGCGGTGAATCGCGTCTGGATCGGCCGGCCTTCGATCTGCAACACCTCACCCTCGATCGGCCGCTCCGGCATGAGATGCTCGAAGCTGTTGCGGAGGCTCAGGTCCGCCTCCCGATCCAGCGGCCAGTGATAGATCTCCGCACGCTCGAGCGCTCGCAGACGATAGTCCGTCTCGGCGGCCAGGTGCACCACGTCGGTGTGCTCTTCGAGCAAGCCTATCGCGGGCAGAAAACGACTCCGCTGCAGTCCATTCTCATAGAGCTCACCGGGTTGCACATTGCTCGTCGCCACCAAGGTCACCCCACGTCGAAACAGCCCCTCGAGGAGCTCGGCCAGGATCATCGCGTCGGCAATGTCGGAGACGAAGAATTCATCGAAGCAGAGAACACGTCCTTCCTGGGCGAGTCCCGCAGCCACTTGCTTCAATGGGTTGGCCTCGCCAGCGAGGCGCGTGAGATCCCGATGCACGCGCTGCATGAAGCGGTGAAAGTGGATGCGCAGCTTCGCCTCGATGGGCAGGCATTCGAAGAACATGTCCATCAGATAGGTCTTGCCGCGTCCGACGCCTCCCCAGAGATAGATCCCCCGCACCGGACGTCGAGCCGCTGGTGTAAAACCCTCGAGCCAGCGCGTCCAACGAGACGGATTGCTCGAGATCAATCGATGATGGAGCACATCGAGCAGCTCCACGACCCGCGCCTGCGCGGGATCGTGAACGAAGCCAGGTTTGGTGAGATCCTTCTGATATTCCTCCCTCGGTGTCATTGGCTTCTTTCTACTTCTTGTCCAGAAATTCGCCGTCCGGGCTAATTTCTTCTTGCGCATCCCTGCACCGGACCGCTAGTCCCGCTCGGAATGCACGCATTCTGGACAGAGACTAGCTAGTCGTAACCGTTCTGAGCAACTGCAACTTTGTTGGTACACTCGCCGACCCTCACTGACGCCTGTGGCTAGTGTCCTGAGATGGCGCGACTTGCTTTCCTGATCTGGCCTGTCATCACCGGTATTCTAGCGGGCATCCTCATCGTGCTCCTGGTGCAGGGCGCCAACGACAGCGCGCCGAGCCGCCTTGGGTATGCCGATGCCGTCGCCAAGGCTTCGGCCTCTGTGGTCAATATCTACACCACCCGCATCGTCACCACCACGCCCCTCGCCTTTTTCTGCCGCGATCCACGCAATCGGGAGCTATGTGAGGAACTCGGTGCCGAGCAGCGCCGAATGCAGAACAGCCTGGGCTCCGGCGTCGTGGTGCGTGAAGACGGTTACGTGTTGACCAATGCGCACGTCATCGCCGATGCCGATGAGATCCTCGTGGCGCTGCCGAATGGCAGCACCACGAATGCGAGCATCGTCGGCACGGACCTCGAGACCGATCTGGCGCTGCTGAAGATCAATCGAGACGCGCTGATTCCGATCCAGGTAGCAGATTCGAATGCCGTCAGGGTGGGGGATCCGGTGCTCGCCATCGGCAATCCGTTCGGCCTTGGTCAGACCGTATCGGCCGGCATCGTAAGCGCAAAGGGACGCGAGGGCGCCACCGTGCTGCAACAATACATCCAGACCGACGCGGCCATCAATCCCGGCAACTCGGGGGGGGCGCTGGTGGATCTGGACGGTCAACTCGTCGGCATCAATGCCCTGATCTTCTCCCAGTCCGGCGACTGGCAGGGCATCAGCTTCGCCATACCGAGCACCATCGCCATGAACGTCATGGAGGATTTGATCTCCGAAGGCAAGGTCATCCGGGGGTTCCTTGGGGTCGAGTTCGACCCGGAACCCGTGCGTTTCGGCCGCACGCTGACGGCCGTGCTGGTGAATACAGTAGTGCCTAACGGGCCCGCCGACGAAGCCGGCATTCTCCCGGGGGACATCATTCTCTCCATCAACGGCATGGAGGCTCGGGATCGCCAACGCGCCACTCAGCACATCACCATGGTGGCTCCGGGCAGCCCAATCGCGATGGAAGTGCTGCGCGGGCAATCCGTCATCGAACTCACCGCGGTTGCGATCCTGCGACCCCAGCCCGGCCAATAGCCAGCGACAACCCGACGGTGCGGGCGGCAGGTACTGTTTGAGCGGGCGTGGAGGCGCTGCGGTACAGGACGTATAAAGCAGTGCCGATCGCCAGAGAGCCGGACAGGGATGTCCGGCGAACGGTAGCGCAGCCAGTACCTGCTGCCCGCGCCGGGCATCCCTCGCCGGGTGCCCCTAAAG
>JAPULC010000173.1 GCA_027295305.1 Gammaproteobacteria bacterium | reverse complement strand
ACCGATAGATCCTCGCCAAGCTCAGCGGGATCGAAGTGACCCTCGGTCACTCCCTGCCAGAGCAGCTCCACGGCGTCTGTTGTCCCCATGCATCCCCCCCTTCGACTTGCCTGCCTCGAGCGAACCCTGTGAGCCGAAAGGCTCAGGGCAGGCCCTTTGCCTCCGGCTATTGTGCCCCGGGCTATCCGGAAGCGAAGTGAACCAGCCTGACGACAGTGCAAGTTGACACGCGTCAAGATCCAAGCCGCGCCGGACCCACTAGTTAGCTCGACTGACCCACGGAATGCAAGATACCGGCTAGGAAAAGGAGCGCTGTAGCCCGTATCTGGCAATGTTGCCAGCCCGGCAGGTATTCTCCACACTCTGGAATATCCCCGGAAGAAGCGCCGACCCTATGGAATTCATTGGCGAACAGGTCGCAGAGTGGATCAAGCGCAAGAACGACGATGCCCTTGCGAAATACCTGATGAGCAGCGTCCACCACGGCAAGCCCGGCGTACCCCAAGCGATCAAGGTGCAGGTCATCGCTCTGATCAGAGAGCTTTCGACCGAACCTCAGCAACTCGTCTGGGCGAAAAAGCTGATGAGGCGTGAAGAGAACATGGCGAGACAGGTTGCGTGCGGTCTCGTCGCAGCAGGCTGGGATCGGGACCGAGAGGGCACCGAGAAGCGCATGCGTGCGCTTGCCGAGGACGAGGACTGGGGGGTGCGCGAATGGGCTGTGGATCCATTCGCCGACATACTCGGGCGCAACTTCGAGCACGTGCTCGAGCTCTACCGCGGTGGGGTGGAGAACGGCTCCGAAGCACTTCGCCGCGCCATTGCGCTTGCGTTGAGCGCGCGGGCGAGGGGCAGAGACGAGTCCCAGGCTCGGCCAATGCTCGAGGTGCTGGCGCTTCTGATGCCGATGCCAGGCAATTACCTGCAGAAGAACCTCGGGCCGTTCGTCGTCGGGGGCGGATTTCTCTCACGCTTCCCGAAGCAGACCCTGAGTTTTCTACGCCAGCAGAGCAGAAAGAAGGACGAGAACGTTCGCTGGAACGTCGCGATGGCGTTCACCACCGCGGCGGCACGCAAGCACTCGACCGACGGTGCAGAGATCCTCGAGCAACTGTCATCCGACGATCGGCCGCGCATCGTCAGGGCGCTCGCAAAAGCGCGGAAGAACCTGAGCTGAATGAGATAGGGGACAGTCCCCTAGAGATGATCGTACTTCGGGTCGTCCGCAATCAGCCTCCCGGTGAGCACGTCGTACTTCCATCCTCTCGCGGGACGTGCGTCAGACTTCATGTACAGGTCGCCGTCACCGACGATCGTGATGGCGTTGCTCCCCGTGATGGGATTCTCGGGCAGATCGACATTGCGGAAATAGGGACCGTACAGGAAAGGATCGCCGCCCACGCTGCACGCGCCGCCTCCTGATGTGGTGTAGCTGGTGAGCTGCTGGTTGAAAGCCTCGGTGACGCCCTTACCGTCGGGCCATCCAATTCCGGTGCCTTCGAGGCCGACCCGACAGGTGCCTTTCGGAGGGACCGCGCTGATGAGACCGGGAAACACGCCATGCTCGTGGCCGTAGACATCGATGGCTTTACGCAGGCTCGCGAGCGTGCCGACGAGGGCTATCTGTCGAGTACGCGCCGGCGTATCGCTAAGCCCTCTGGCCACGATACCCACTACGACGCTAAGCACGATGACGATCACGGTGAGCTCGATCAACGTGAAGCCGTGCTCGCGCATTGGTGAACTCACGTCCATGCTCCCGACTACCGGCCGCTCAACGGCCGCAGGCTACTACCCGTGGGGATTCGAAAGGTCGAGAAGCGAAGCTCGAATCCCGCACAAACCAATGACAGGCTAAGTGTAACGCCGTGCATCGTGCAAAGTGATGCACCGTTCACAAACGCCTCGATCGTGAGCCGCCCGGAGCGTCGCGAGGGTGTTCAGCTAGTTCCTGTCCAAAAATTCGCGATCCGGGCGAGTTTCTTCCACTCGCAGGCGTCACAGGTGATCATAATCCTGATCGTCGGCAATCAACTTGCCCGTCAGCACGTCGTACTTCCAGCCCTTGGGGCTCTTCGCATCCGACGACATGGCCAGGTCTCCGTCGTCGACCAGCTTGAGTGCATTGCTGCCGGTCATGGGATTGTCCGGCAGCGCGTCGGCGCGAAAATAGGGCCCATAACGGAACGTGCCCTCGAAGACGGAACACGCACCGCCAGCCGACGTCGTGTACGAAGTGAGCTGCTCGACGAAGGCCTTCTTCGCTCCCTTGTTGTCCGGCCAGCCCTTTCCCTTTCCTACGGTGCCGCTGCAGGCTTGTGTCGGTTGTGCCGATGTCTGCCCGGGATAGGTGCCGTGCTCCAGCTTGTAGACATCGATGGCTTTGCGCAGGCCCGTCAGCGTGCTGACGAGCGCCGCCTCCTGCGAGTCGACCGCCGAGTCGCTCACCGCCGTGATCAGGATACCCGCCAGTACTGCGAGAATGACCACGACCACCAGCAACTCAATCAGAGTAAAGCCGCCGTCCCAGCGAATTGGCGCGATCGCATCCATGCCTTCGAATCCAATCTCCTCCTCGACCGAAAGTACCAATCCCCGCCGGCCGAGCGCGTCATGGCGCAGACCGAGTGCCCGTGATACTCCTGCAGTCTAGTCAAGCTGTTGCGATGGCTCAGGCGCGGCTCACGCTCGTGTCAGGGCGCCGTCGACATCTCCCGTCGGGGCCCGGTGGTCTTTCACTCGCCCTCAATGCAATCCTCGTCTCGATAGCCAGTGGTACCATGCTGCTCGCTGCACGGATCAAACGGACCGAAGCATGAATGAGATCCCACCGTTGCTTCTCACCGACGAGCAGGTCCGCGAGTTCATCTGCAACGGCTTCATCCACCTCGAGGCGGATCTACCCGATACGCTTCACCAACGCATCGACACACGTCTGCACCACGCCATGGAAAACGAATTCCAGATGGGCAACAACGTGTTGCCGCGCATTCCGGAGATGTACGAGGTGCTCGATTCGCCGGAGGTTCGCGGCGCGCTCACGAGCATCCTCGGCGCGCGCTACGCGCTCCATCCCCATCGTTTCGTGCACAGCAGCACCCCGGTCGATGACCCCGATGTCCAGCTCGATATCTCGATGAACGCTCCGCGCATGGGCAAGGGTTCGACCGCCGGCTCGGGATGGCACCAGGATGCCCAGAGCCCACTTGCACGAGCACGCCACCACGTTCCCCGTTATGCACTGATCTTCTACTTTCCTCACGATACGCCACGCGAGATGGGGCCAACGAGGCTCCAGGGGGGCAGCCATCTCTACTCACGGCCGCGTAACCCCAAAGGGGTGGTCCTGCCCGATGGCATCCGCGCCGGCTCGATGATTCTCATGCACTTCGACATCGTGCACGCGGCGTTTCCCAATCGCATGGACGCCATACGCTATCTGGTGAAATTCGTCTTTACACGCACCGAAACACCCGTGGCCCCCACCTGGGCTGCCAAGGACGACGCATGGCATCGCCCTGCAAATTGCATCCCCGATGACGACCTCACCGTTGCGTGGACATACATCTGGAACTGGATGCGCGGCGAGAGAGCGCTGCGCAAACCCGAGAACGAAAACATTGCCGAGCTGCTCGAGACGATGGGTTCGAACGACGAAGCCAAGCGCCTGAATGCCATCTATCAATTGGCCGGCATCGGCAGCGATGCCATACCGGCACTCCTCGCAAATCTGGAATCCTTTGCGGGCAGAAACCTCCACGAGCGCACGCTCGCCAGGAATGCGCAGGGCGAGACCATTCCCCGCGATCAGGCCGCTACCGAGCGCCGTTGGAACGAACGCGCCATCGTGATGGAAGACAGTGCCTACGCGCTCGGCGCCATCGGCGAAGCAGCCGTGCCCACGCTCCTTTCATTGCTGGATCACGACGATCCGCGTATCAAGATCAATGCCTGCTTCGCCCTCGGGGAGATCGGACCAAGCGCTGCGAACGCCGTGCCGCGCATGGCAGAG
>JAPULC010000172.1 GCA_027295305.1 Gammaproteobacteria bacterium | reverse complement strand
GAGGTCGGGACCTCACGCTGTGACTAGAAAGTGCCGCTCAATCCGAGCCCGAAGCCGCGGCGCGATATCGAGGGTGACATTCGCCAGCTGACCTGTTGGCCGGAGCCGGAGACTTTGTTTGCCTGGTACTCCTTCCAGGCTGCCTCGCTCGGGGTAGGCCGGAACGAGAGGCCGAAAGCGGCCATGCCTGTGCCGATGAAAAGGCCGCCGATGATCCACGCGGAAACCCTGTCCGTCTGGCTGTTGTTCGGCAGCGGGGCGAATGCGAGCACGAGGACGCCCGCCAAGGCGTGGGTCAGCCCGTTCCAGCGCACCAGCAAACGTTCTCCCTCGCGGGACTCGGCTGAGGAGAGCAGCTCCCCTTCCGTGCGAGCGAGCTCGAGCTCGGTGATGCCATCCTTTCGGACCTTTTCCCAGCGCTCGAGCCTCCGCTTCTCGTGAGGGACGCGCGTTGCCGCGAAGATCCCTGTCGTCAGGTCAAACGCGCCCAGGGTCATGAACATCACGCCGAGGCCGCGGCTGAACTCAGTTTGTGGGTCGTCTTCGATGAGCCGCCAAGCGCCAATGCCGAGCAGAATCGTGCCGCCGGTGATTCCGGCCGCCGCGGTGAACTTTCGTTCGCGGATGGTCTTTTCGGTAGCGGTGATCAGGAGCCGATCCATCAGTTGGGCGTTCGCGCTCAGTGCTGCAGGGGTTGGGCTCGGTTCCTCGTCGGGCACCATGTCTTGGGCCCACGCAACGCTGGCCGGCAATGCGCCAGCTGCAAGTGCACAGGTCACAATCCAAACCGAGGCGTCGCGCATTGCCACGGCCGGCATAGCAGCCGGGGAGCCCTAGGGCCACGTGTTGACACCAATGAACCCTGCTACCGAGAAGGCGATCTCATTCTCGAGAATGGCCTCAAGCATCTCCTTGGGATGGGCGCGGGCTAGACATGCGCAAGTAGCCCTCGGCGAAATCCGGCCTGGTACTTCGCGTGCGAATCTGGTAGCGCCTCGCATCTCTTCCATGACCCTCGAATCGCTCATTCGTCCGCTGACGATCATCACGGTTTTCGGCTTGCTGTTGTCCGTGGGGTTAAGGGTTAAGGTCGGACAGATCGTCGAGGCGACACGCGACCCTGCCCTCGTCGCACGCTCGCTTTTGGCGAACTTTGTTCTGGCGCCTTTGGCGATCCTTGGCCTTGTGCTCTTCTTCAACCTGCCCACGCCAATCGCGATCGGCATGATGATTATGGCCGCCGCCCCATTTGCGCCGATGGCACCCGCCTTCGCGGGCATCGCGAAAGGCAACGTCCCCGTGGCTGCGGGGCACATGGTGATTTACAGCATCCTGGCGGTCGTCGTCACCCCGGTGCTGTGTCGTCTGCTGTTTAGGGCGTTGCCCAATGCAGACGCGGTGGAGTTCAACATCGTCGCGATCATCATCTCCTTGCTGCTTACGGTATTTCTGCCGTTGTCCATTGGGATCGCGATTCATTCGCTTACGCCTAAACTTGCCGCACGCCTGTCGCGGCCGGTGAACGTGAGTTCGCTGGTCATTCTTGGGGTTGCGGTCGTCCTGATTTTCATCGATCGGTTCGAAGCGTTGTCCGCCCTCGAATGGAAAGTGTTCTTGGCGATGATCCTGAGCACCGAAATCTCACTTGCGATCGGCTATGCACTCGGCGGGCCGAGTGTCTCCACCCGGCGCTCGATCGGACTGGGAACCGCCGTTCGGAATATCGGGGTTGCCATTCTTATTGCCACGGGCAGCTTTGCAGACAGCCCGGCGCTCCTCTCCGTGCTCGCGTACTCCTTGATAGTGATCACTCTCGGGCTCGCACACTCCGTGTTCTGGGGTCGTAAGGGGCTCTAAGAAAGCCCTTGTCAGGCCGCACGGAGCGGGTGTAGACATCGCGCCTTGGAGAAAAAGGCATGCGACGAACGGTGACCTGCGACTTCCTGTGGTAAGACGCTGAGACGGAGTTGAGCATGGCGAGAGTCCTGTATGAGAAGGATGGCCGCATCGGCCGGGTCACGCTGAATCGCCCCGAGGTGATGAACGCGATCGACAACGAGCTTCCCGTCGAGCTCGCCAACTGTATCGCGCGGGCCAACGGCGATCCCGATGTGCACGTCATCATTCTATCCGGCGCGGGGCAAGCGTTCTGCGCCGGTTACGACCTCAAGTACTATGCCGAAGCGACCGGCTCCGCGTCGCTCACCCAGGAGATGCCGTGGGATCCGATGAAGGACTACGCCTTCATGATGCGGAACACCGAGCTCTTCATGTCGATCTGGCGCTCGTATCGTCCGGTGATCTGCAAGGTGCACGGCTACGCAGTCGCCGGAGGTTCCGACATCGCACTCTGCTCCGACCTCGTCGTGATGGCGGAAAACGCGCGGATCGGCTACATGCCGGTTCGCGTTTGGGGCTGCCCGACGACGGCAATGTGGGTGTATCGGCTCGGTCCGGAGAGAGCGAAACGCATGCTGTTCACCGGCGACAAGATCGACGGACTCGAAGCCGAGCGCATTGGGCTCGTTCACAAGGCGGTCCCCGCTGACGAGCTCGACGCCGAGGTCGAGGCGCTCGCGGAGCGGATTAGCACGATTCCCGTCAACCAGCTGATGATGCAGAAGCTGGTAATCAATCAAGCGATCGAAGCGATGGGGCTGCAGAACACGCAGCGATTCGCCACCATTTTCGACGGGATCACCCGGCACTCTCCCGAGGGGATCAACTTCAAGCACCGCGCCGAGGAGGTCGGTTGGAAGCAGGCTGTCCGCGAGCGCGACGATGGGAGCTACGACTGGACAGCGAACCGGCCGTTCGATGAAGAGAGCTGAGGGGCTCATACGGCAGCCAAATGAAGCAGGTACTGGAGCTCAACTACCGCTGAGAGGTTTGCAGCACTCAGCGGATTAGGCGAACGAATCACCCTCAAGGAAATGCATCCGCAAGAGAGCGCGAACCAATATCTGTTAGGCTTGATTGCGTTTCGTAAACGAGGAGGTGCATATAACATGACAGAGCAAGAGCAGCAGACTCCTGGTATCCGACTGATGCCACCATTGGTGTACGCCGTCTCGCTGTTCATCGGACTGGGTATCGAGCAGTTATTGCCGCTCGTTTCTATTCCCTGGACATGGCGGGTGGGTCCGGCAGTCGTACTCATCGCATTGGCTGGTTTGCTTATTGCACCGACAGTGATGCGTTTCCGCAAAGCCGACACCCCTGTCTCCGACTTCAGTAAGCCTGCGACGACTCTGATAATGGATGGACCCTACCGGTACACTCGCAATCCGGGGTATTTGGCATTGACGCTGTTG
>JAPULC010000171.1 GCA_027295305.1 Gammaproteobacteria bacterium | reverse complement strand
CTGCGCAGGATCGCATGATCGAAAAGTAGCGTGGCACGAACACCACTTCGGAAAAGAGAGGCCCCGACGGCAGAGCGATGGGAGGATGGGAGGAGAGCTGCCTCGGGGCGTGGCCTGCACGTTTCGGCTTCTTACCGACCTCTGGGTTGTTCTTTTTCTGCGCAGGCAGGATAACTCTATTCAATTCGCGTGCCAGGTTGGACGCGCAGGCGTGGTCTGGGTCCAAACGATTGATTTCATTGCTGAAAAGACTTCCAGTTGCGATGGCGCTGTCCAAGGCAGCCGTGTAGAAGCAGCCGAGACGCCACGAAATATTGGACTCGCCACGTCTATTTGGAGGCTAGCCTTGGGCGGGTCGGCTGATTCCCAGCTTTTTCATCCTGGCTTCGAGGGTCGTGGGCTTCAATCCCAGCAATTGAGCCGCGCCGCTGTCCCCACGTACGCGCCATTGGGTGCGCGTCAGCACCTGTGTGATGTAGTCGCGCTCGACCACCCGCAACGAGCCACCTGTCACCGGTTCCTTTCGTGATTGATCTGGGATTGCGATGCGCAATACCGGACCATCGGCGACGATCATGGCGCGTTCGACCACGTTTCTCAGCTCGCGGACATTACCCGGCCAGGCGTATTGCCGCAGGTCCGTCATGCTCTTATCCGCAACCCGCTCGATCGTCTTACCCATGGTCTCACGCAACTCTTTCACGAAGGTCCACACCAGCGCCGGGATGTCCTCGACTCTGTCGCGCAACGGCGGCACGTCGATGGGAAATACGTTCAGCCGATAGTAGAGATCGCTGCGAAACTTACCCTCCGCCATGGCTTTGCCGAGATCCCGGTTGGTGGCCGCGATGACGCGAACGTCCGCCGAGATCGTCTTCGAGCTTCCGAGTCGCTCGAACTAGCCGTCCTGCAGCACCCTGAGCAGTTTGGTCTGGATCTCCGGGGGCAGATCGCCGATCTCGTCGAGGAAAACGGTTGAGCCGTCCGCAATCTCGAAGCGTCCGATTTGTCGCGAGATAGCGCCGGTGTACGCGCCCTTCTCGCGACCGAACAATTCCGCTTCAATGAGGCTGGCCGGCAGGGCGGCGCAGTTCACCTTGACCATCGGGCGCTCCCTGCGCGGGCTGTGATCGTGGATCCACCGGGCCATCACCTCTTTGCCCACGCCCGTTTCACCCAGAATCAAAACGCTCGAGCTGGTGCTCGCCACCTGTGCGGCTTGTGCCAGCACACCTCTCATTGCGTCGCTCTGCTCGATGATCCCGTCGTCTCCGAGCTGTTTCCTCACCTCGGAGTTGAGGTATCTGTTTTCAACCTCGAGCCTGCGCTGCAGGCTATTCACCTCGGCTAGCGCCTTATTGAGTTCCTGTTCTGCTTGTTTGCGCTGGATGACTTCGGTCTTCAATGCTTCGTTGGCCGCGGAGAGCTCGTTGGTCCGTTCCCGTACGCGCGTCTCCAACTCGTCGTGCGACTCGCGTAACTCCTCCTCTGCTCTTTTGCGCGCGGTGATGTCGGTGACAATCGACGTGAATCCCGTTACGTGGCCTTCGCCATTGCGCAGGTAATTCCAGTCGATCTGGACGTCTAGAACCTTTCCCGTTCTTGTTTTTCTCTTGCCGAAGTAAGGTGTTGGCGTCGGCTGTTCTCTCGCGAGACGATCGCTGTACTCGCGTAGCGCCTTGCGCTCGGATGCGTCTGCGACATGGTCGTAGATGGATGTGCCGATCAGCGCCCCTTCGGCGTATTCGTACTGTTTGTGATGTGCCGGATTGGCTAACACGATGGTTCCGGATATCTCGTTCTCCTCGATTCCATGAGGAATCGTTTCCAAGAGATTGCGATAATGCTCTGAGCTCAGGCGCAACTCCTCTTCGGTCTTCTTCCGCTCGCCTATTTCAGCTTTGAGTTCGGCGTTGGCACTTGCCAGAGCTTTGGTCGCGTGCCGCACGCGTTCTTCCAGCTCATCGTGTGCCGCGCGCAGGTCTTCTTCCGCCTGCTTGCGTTCGCTGATGTCGATCATGAAGCCGCGCAGCGTAACGGGTTCTCCGTTCAGCTTTTCGACGTTGACGATGTCGTGCAACCACACCGTGTGGCCATCGGCGCACAGCATCCTGTACTCGAAGTCATAGTCCGTCATTGCCTGAGAGGACGTTTCGCACAACCGAATCGCGGACTCCCTGTCGTCGTGATGTATGTGCTGCGGCCAGAAATCCTGCTCATACCAGCGCTCGATGGGGTAGCCGAGAATCTTCGACGCTTGATTCCCGACATAGGTGAACTGCCAGGTCTTCGCGTCGGCTTCCCACGGGATGGCGCCGCTGGACTCGAGCAGTCTCTGGAACCTCTGTTCGTTGCGCTTCAGCTCGGTCAGATCGCTTACCAGAACGTATACACCGATGATGCGGCTGCCCCCATCGCGGCGTGGGACGTAGCTCACGCGGCAAAAGTGTTCCGTTTTGCCGCGCAGCACAATGTTGGTCTCGAATGTCACCAGCTCGCCGGACAGGGCTTTTTCAAGGTGCGGCAGGATCGTCGCGTACGCGCTTTCCCCCAGGACATCGCGGACCCTTTGACCCGTAATCCCCGCGGGTAGCCGCAGGAATTCCCGGTAAGCCGCATTGGCGAAGCGGTAGCGCAAGTCGACGTCGATCTGCGCGATCATCGTCGGCAAGGCGTCGACGATGTCCCGAAAGCTCGAAATCCCCGGGTCGGGTGCCGAGGTCTCTGCGCTCCCAGCTGAGCGCGTCGGCATCGTGGTCGTCATTGCTGTCCCCCAGTGAAATGCCAGCCTTGCCACGAAATAGTGGGGCAAGCGCGGGCAAACTACCGCATTCGAGCCGGGACTCCAAATTTTTGGGGGGAATATCCAGATGTCATGATTGGGCATTGGCGACTTGCATGGAGCAATGTCTCGCGTCGGGCTCCAATATTTCGTGGGTTATCCAGACATCTATGGGCTGGACTGCCCTTTTGGTTGGGTTTGGGCATTCGAGAATGCCGCAACGCCCCGCAGGGTGTCCCGGGAGGCAGATGGTCGGACATTCCTCTACCTGGCACGAAACGTGCGTTTTAATTCGCGCTCACTAGAGTCGTAGCAACCGGGGAGGGGTTTGATAACAGTCAGTATTCGCCTGTCGATGACGCCCGAGCATTGCGCTCAAGCGGAGTCCATCCTTCGACCGTTGCTCGAACCCACCCGAGTGGTGCGTGGCTGCTTGGGCTTCCGGGTCTATCGCGACCTGGAGGATGGCAGCGCGCTTCTGCTGGCCCAGGAGTGGGCGTCCGAAGGAGACCTGACGCGGCACGTGCGCGGAAGGGACTTTCAAAAGGTGCTGGCGGCGATCGAGCTCGCGTCGGAGCCGCCTGACGTCGAGATTAATGACGTCGCGTGCACCCGTGGAATGGAATTCATCGAGGAGTTGAGCCTCGCTCCCTAACTGGTTCTTCGATCACGCCCCTTTGTCGCGTGACGTCAGGGCCTTCAGCGCCCGGCGATTTCGCAGGCCGGATCGAAACGTCAAGAAGATTACGGGAACGGCCAGAGCGATCAGAATGAGCTGACCCAGGATCCTGGGCTCGGCTTCGCCCAACAGCTCGTGCACCAGCGATGCGAACGCAGGTATGAAGAGGAGAACGAAGACTCCGCACCATATGAATGCGTTCTCGCGTGCGCGTCGCAAGCGTTCGTGCTGCCGGAGAAGCCTTCCGAGTTTGCCCTGGACCATGTGAATCTCATTTGGCGCAGCCGCGCAGCGTACCCCGATTCCGAACGTGTATCATCGGATGCCAGGCACGCGAAACGCGCAACACGGGGAAAAACGATGGCGATAGCCGCCCTTGCCGACATTGTCAGACACCATGCCGTGGAGCGGCCAGACAGGCGCGCCATGGTGTACACCGAAGATGGGCGCAGCTGGTCCTTCAAGGAGCTGGATCTGGAATCGAACCAGGTGGCCCACGCGCTAGCGGCCGACGGTGTCGGACCACAGGATCGGATCGCTTACCTCGACAAGAATGTCCCCGAATACTTCACCTATCTCTACGGCGGGGCCAAGCTGAATGCGGTGTCCGTGGCGGTGAACTGGCGTCTTGCGCCGCCGGAGATGGAGTACATCCTTGCCAACAGCGAATCCAAGGTGCTGATGGTGGGGGCGGAGTTTCTCGAGCAACTCGGGCGGATGGATCTACCCGGCGTCAGCAAGGTCGTGGTGATTGGGGATCCCGGGGACAGCGGCTATCAGACCTACGAGCAGTGGATCGCCAATCGACCGGTGGAGGATCCGGCTTTGCCGACGGATCCTCACGATACCTGTTATCAGCTCTACACCTCCGGGACCACCGGATTGCCAAAGGGCGTCGAGCTCACCCACGATAATTTCCTCGGCCTGCTGAACGAAGGTCTGGCGCCGATGGGCCTCGATTCCGATGCTGTGAATCTCGTGTGCATGCCGCTCTTCCACATCGCCGGCAGCGGCTGGGGTGTGGTGGGTCAGTTCGAGGGCGCCGAGACGATTCTGCTGCGCGACGTCGATCTCGGGGAGATTCTTCGTGCCATCCCCGAGCACCGCATCACGCATTCGTTGTTCGTGCCGGCGGTGCTGCAATTCCTGCTGGCGACGCCGGGGGTCGAGGATGTGGATTTTTCGAGCATGCGGCGCATTCTCTATGGCGCTTCGCCCATCAGCGAAGAGGTGCTGGTGAACGCGATGAACACCTTCGGCTGTGAGTTCATGCAGGCGTACGGACTCACCGAGACCACTGGCGCCATCACGCTGCTGGCCCATGAAGATCACGACCCGGGCGGGCCGAAGGCGCATCTGCTGCGCTCGTGCGGCAAGGCGATTGCGGGAGCCGGGATCAAGATCGTCGACACCGAATCGCTGTCCGAGGTCGCCGATGGTGAAGTCGGCGAGATCTGGATCAAGGGCCGCCAGAACATGAAGGCCTACTGGAAAAACGACAAGGCCACCGAGGAGACCCTGGTAGGGGATGGTTGGCTGCGAACCGGCGATGCGGGCTACCTGCGGGAAGGTTATCTCTACATTCACGATCGCGTGAAGGACATGATCATCTCCGGCGGGGAGAACATCTATCCCGCCGAGATCGAAAACGTGCTCATGAAGCATCCCGGTATTTCCGATGTGGCTGTTATCGGCGTTCCGGATGAGCGTTGGGGCGAAACGGTGAAAGCGATCATCACCCGCTCCGATCCCGAGCTCACGGAGCAGACGACGATGGAGTTCTGCCGCACGAATCTAGCCCGCTACAAATGCCCGACGTCCATCGACTGGATGGATGACATCCCGCGCAACCCCTCGGGCAAGATCTTGAAAACCGTGCTCCGCGAACCGTACTGGAAGGACAAGGATCGGGGCGTCTCGTAACGAATGCAGGCGGGTTGCGTCTCGAGCTAGTCGCTCAACACGCCCATCCAGCGGTTCAGCGCTTCACGCTTCACTTGCCAGTCGGGCATGTGGCGATCCATCAAGGAATAGAAGCGCCTGCCGTGATTCAGATGCTTGAGATGACAAAGCTCATGCAGGACGACGTAGTCGATCAGCTCGACAGGCGTCTTCATGAGGTGCGTGTTGAGCGAGATTTTACGGGTCGAGCTGCAGCTTCCCCACTGTGACCTCATGTATAGATGGCGCCAGGTGGGTACTTCGTCGCCGAGAAACGGAAGCAATGGGACGAAGTGCTCTAAACGTTGCGCCAGCAGCTCGTCCGCCTTGGAAACGTACCAGTCGTTGATAGCGCGCTTCACGGCGTCCGCATCGTGATCGGCCATCGTGACGACCAGTGACTTATCGGTCAGCTCGATGACCGGCTCGCCATGATGTCGCACCAGCACCAACGAATAGTATGCGCCGAGGTAGTGATGCAGTTCCCCGGTCTCGAATCCCGGCGACACGTAGTAGGTGCCAAGCTCGCCGAGCTGCGAGAGTCGACGTGAGATCCACCGGGCATGCTCACGAGCGATTTCCCTGATCTCCTCGAGCTCGGCGTTCGTGGGGGCATCCATGCGAACGAATCCGGCTGGATCGATGACGATCCCGACGCGGGTGCGGCGACGGCGATCACGCTCGACTACGAATCGGACGGGTCCGCGCGCGGGAAGATCGAGGCTGAACTCCTCCGGCAGCGCAAGCCTCAGCTGCTCCGTGACTGCCTCGGCGGGCCCGTTGGGACCCGTCATTCGCGCCCCAGATCATCGGATGAAAGTGTGTGTCCCCAATCTCGTTTTGCTGAGAGATAGCGCCGGTTCCAGTCACCCACCCCCACCACGTGTTTGACACGCGTAATCTTCGTGAGCCCCTGATTGGCGAGATCCTGAATCTTCTTGGGATTGTTGGTGAGCAAACGAAATGCCCGATTGTTCAGAAAGTAGTGAAGTATCGCGGCGGCATCGGTGAAATCACGGCTGTCGTCGGGCAACCCCAGCGTACGATTAGCCTGATAGGTATTCTCGCCGGCGTCCTGCAGCACATAGGTGGCTGCTTTTGCCCACAAACCGATGCCGCGGCCCTCGTGCCCCGACATGTACACCACCATGCCCCCCGAAGCATCTTGCGAGATGCGTTCCAGCGCCGCGAAGAGCTGCGGGCCGCACTCGCAACGCAGCGAGCCGAAGATGTCGCCGGTCAGACAGCTCGAGTGCACCCGCACCAGGGGATTGTCGGTGGTTTGAGGGTCGCCCAGCACCAACACGCTGTTGACCGACATGAACGAGGCGAGCATGGAGAAGAAACGCTCACCCCCATGCTCGCGCAGCCCGGTTGCGAGCTCATCCAATTTGGCAAGCTCGGTATGACGCACGAACGCGTACCACTGAACGGTCAACTCCAGTCCGTCGAGACGCAAGGGCATCGGTATGGGGCCGAGCAGATCGAGGGCGGGCTCTTCCGCGGGCGCTGCGTCCGCGGCGATCTCCTCTCCTTTTGAGTTCAGGCGTTTGAGCTTGCCCTGCTTGATCAGACGCTCACGCACCGACGGGTCGAGATAGGTAAACATCTGACTAGCCTATCATTTTCGCGAGTTAGGCGATCGCGAGCGCGTTGCGTCACTCCCACCGCGGTGCCGGATCGTCGAAGCTGAAGGGAGCGTCCTGGTCTCCGCGTCCACGGGCAAATATCTCGACCCAATCGGGATGCTCGTAGTAGAGCTCGAGGCCATTGCCCTCCGGATCGCGAAAATAGATCGAACGCTGGCTCATGTGATCGATGGTTGCCTGAATGTCGATCTCGTGTTCTCTGAGTGCTGCGTATGCCGCCCGCAAGGACGCGTAGCTCGCGACCCGAAAAGCAATGTGAATCAGGGGCGAGCTTCGGCGGGATGCCGGGTTGCCCGAGCCCATCGCACCGGCGGGAAATAAATCGATGGCATGACTCGTCCCCGGGAGCGAAAGAAATACACCACCGTGGTCCGGGTCCTTCTCCAATCGCGAGAAGCCTAAAACGTCGGTGTAGAAACGCTCCTGTATGTCGAGGTCGAAGACGGCAATCGCACAGTGCCCGATGCTTTGAATTTCAACAGCCACGGCTTCATCTCAGGTAGCCCGAATCTTTGATGAAACATGATACCGCGATCGTGAGACGATCCACGGAGCAGCCTTTAATAGATTGATTTAGTTGAATAAATCTCCTGAATCGCGTTGGGGTGGGATTTTCGTCCACGCGCCCCATCTTGATCGATGTCAATCGTGTCGCACCCATCTGGGTTACAAGGAGCGGGTCCACAACGTCCTGGAGATTGAGAAGTGTCGAAAGGTCGTGTTCACTACGGGTTCTGAGATACCCGAATGGAGAGGGGGATGGCGGCAGAACAGCTAGCAGAATTCGAGCAATTCCGGGGGGAACTTCGCTCCTTCATCGAGGGGAGCTGCCCCGATGGTGCGCGCGGCCAGGGAGAGATCGCAGGCGGCGGCAAGAAATTCCCGACCACCGATCCCGATCTCAAGCGCTGGATGGACGCTTGTTCCGAGCGTGGACTCACCGTTCCGATGTGGCCCAAGGAATACGGTGGCGCAGACCTCGGGAAAGAGGAGTTCATGATCTGGATCGAGGAGCTTCGCCAGGCCCGTGCGCGCACGCCACTGGCGGGGATGGGCACCGGGCTCATCGGCCCGACCATTCTGGAGTACGGAACGCACGAGCAAAAGCTTCGCCACCTCGTTCCCATATCTCGCGGAGAGTTCAGGTGGTGTCAGGGCTATTCCGAGCCCAGTGCCGGCTCGGATCTCGCGAGCCTGCGCACACGTGCCGAGGACAAGGGCGATCATTTCCTCGTCAACGGCCAGAAGATATGGACCTCCGGCGCTCAGGTTGCCGATTGGATTTTCGTGCTCGTTCGCACCGATCCCGATGTGCCGAAGCACGAAGGCATCAGCTTTCTCCTGATGGATATGGATCAGCCGGGCATCACGCCACGCCCGATCCAGCTGATCAGCGGTAATTCACCCTTCTGTGAGACGTTCTTCGACAATGCCATTGGCCGCAAGGACGATCTCCTCGGAGAAATCAACAAAGGCTGGACTGTCGGCAAGCGGCTGCTCCAGCACGAGCGCTCGAGCATCAGCTCCCTCGTGGGGGGCCAGCGTCGCGATCCCGGCCCGAGGCTCGCGGATGTCGCCAAGCGTTATCTCGGCGACGATGAAGGTCGAATCGCGCACGCGGAAGTGCGCGCTCGAGTCATTCACAACGAGCTTAGCGGCGAGGCGTTCAGGCTCACGCAGAAGCGCACCGTGGAAGAGACGAAGGAAGCCACGACCCCCGGACCCGCAACCTCCATGTTCAAGGTCTATGGCACCGAGCTCACGCAGCAACGCATCGAGCTGATGCGTCAGATCCGCGGCGTCCAGGGTCTCGGATGGGATGGCGACATGTTCTCCGAAGAAGAGAAAGAGAACGTGCGCTCGTGGCTTTCCAGCCGCGCGATGTCGATCTACAGCGGCAGCAACGAGATTCAGCGCAACATCATTGCGAAGCGCGTGCTCGGCTTGCCGGACTGATCGACCCTTTGCCTTCTGGAATCCGGTGCGAGGCGCCGGATTCCAGCGAGGCAAGCAATGATGCTGCACGACATCCTGAAAGCGCTCGGGCGCCCGCTGGAATCCAGCGACGATCTGGAAGTCAGCGGCAGCGATCCGCAACTCAAAACCCGTTTTCGCATTGGCGAGGCTGGGGCTGCGACACTCGCAGCGGTCGGGCTGATGGTTTCCGATCTGTGGGCGATGCGCAGCGGACGCTCACAGAAGATCCGTATCGAGACTTCCGCGGCGGCTGCGGCGCTGCGCAGCAGCGGCTATATGCGCCGTGAGAGTGACGACCCGCCAAACCCGTGGGATGCGATCTCCGGTTTCTATCAGACGGCGGACCATCGTTGGGTTCAGCTCCACTGCAACTTTCCACACTTGCGTGACGGCACCCTTGCAGTGCTCGGCTGCGCCAACGCGCGCGAAGCGGTAGAGAGCGCCCTTCGGAGCTGGCAGGCCGCCGAGCTCGAAGCGGTGTGCATCGAGCGCGGATTGTGTGTGAGTATCGTGCGCGAGCCCACGGAGTGGCGCGCAGAACCTCACGCCGCTGCGGTGGATACGCTTCCGTTGATGGAGATCGAGAAAATCGGCGATAGCGATCCCGAGCCACTTTCCGAATCGGTGCGACCGCTATCGGACATTCGCGTGCTCGATCTCTCTCGCGTGCTGGCCGGCCCCACTTGTGGACGCACGCTCGCCGAGCATGGTGCGACGGTCATGCGCATCTCTGCGCCGCATCTTCCGAGCATCGAATCCCTCGTGATGGACACCGGTCACGGCAAGCTCGCCGCGCATGCTGATCTCGACACCGAAGAAGGGATATCGCAACTTCGCGATCTCGTTGGCAAAAGCGATGTCTTTTCGCAGGCGTATCGGCCACAATCGTTGGACGCTAGGGGGTTCTCACCCGCTGACCTCGCAGCGCTCCGACCTGGCATCGTGTACGTGACATTGTCTGCATTCGGTCACGTCGGACCGATGAGCGAGCGGCGTGGATACGACACGTTGGTGCAGTCTGCCACGGGGATTGCGGCCGAGCACGGCGGCTCCAAAGAACCGCGTCACCTCCCGGCTTCGGCATTGGATTACATCACGGGCTATCTGGCGGCGGCGGGTGCGATGAGAGCGCTGGCATTGCGTGCGGAGCAGGGGGGCAGTTATCTCGTGCGCGTATCGCTCTGTCAGACTGCGCATTGGCTGCAGGCGCTACCACGTGTGGACGCCGAGGATGTCCCGCGCCTGAACGTGGATCATCTGATGATGACCTCCGATACTCCGTTCGGGCGTCTTTCTCATCTCAAACCCGTGCTCGAGCTGTCGGAGACGCCGCCATTCTGGGAGCGTCCGACCGTGCCCCTTGGAACCCATGCACCGGAGTGGCCATGAGATTCGTCAACGCAACGTGGGCAATATCCGTCGTTCTCTCGGCGCTCATTGTTTTGCCCTTCGCGGGTACAGCCGATGCGGCCGATCCTGTGCTCGAGGAGTGGAAGGTTCCGTGGGAGCGAACGCGACCGCGCGACCCGTTCGCCGCGGATAGCGGGCTCGTGTGGTTTGTGGGCCAACGGGCGGACTATGTCGCATCCCTCGATCCGACGAGCGGAGCGTTCAAACGCTACGAGCTCGAGGAGGGCACTGGGCCTCACAACCTGATCGTCGATGCGGATGGGATGGTCTGGTACGCGGGCAATCGCGCGGCACACATCGGACGTCTGGATCCCGCGAGTGGTGAGATCGAGAAGATTCCGATGCCGAATCCGGCTGCGGTCGATCCCCACACCCTGGTGTTCGATGCGGCCGGTGACATCTGGTTCACGGTGCAGGGGGGCAACTTCGTCGGCAAGCTGACCGTGAAGACGCGCGTGGTGGATCTCATCGAGGTGCCAACGAGGGGCGCACGACCCTACGGTATAAAGGTCGCCCCGGACGGGACGGTGTGGGTGGCGCTGTTCGGTACCCACAAGCTCGCGCGCATCGATCCCGCGAAGATGATGCTCGAGGAGATCGAGCTTGTCAGCGAGGATGCGCGCCCGCGCCGATTGGAAATCACGTCGGACGGCATCGTGTGGTACGTGGATTACGTTGACGGAATGCTGGGCCGACTCGATCCGAAAACGGGTGCAATCGATGAGTGGAACGTGCCGGGAGGTTCGGGGAGTCGACCTTACGGTATGGCATCCGATGCAAAGGATCGCATCTGGTTCGTGGAAACTCGCCGCGAACCGAATCGTCTCATAGGCTTCGACCCGCGCACGTCCTCGTTCACCTCGAGCGTCGAGATCGAAAGCGGCGGCGGGACCGTACGGCACATGCACTATCGCGCCGCGACGAACGAGGTCTGGTTCGGCACCGACACCAACACCATCGGGCGTGCGCGGCTTCCGTAGGAGCGGCTTTAGCCGCGACGGCTAGTTGGATGGAAATCAACCATGATATGGACGATTTCCATCCACGAGAGACTCCAATGAACTCGCTCCGCGTACGTCAGGCAATGAACACCGTCTTGATGTTCACGAACTCACGAATGCCGAAGTGACTCAGCTCACGTCCGTAGCCTGACTCTTTGATTCCGCCGAACGGCAACCTTGGATCGGATTTAACGAATGCATTTACGAAGCACGCGCCGGCCTGGAGACCATCCCGTGCAATGCGCTCTCCGCGATCGAGGTCCTGTGTGAACACTGCCGCACCGAGGCCGAACGGACTGTCGTTGGCAATTCGAACCGCATCGTCCTCGTCCTTTGCGCGAATGAGGGCGGCGACGGGTCCGAAGAGCTCATCGTCGTAAGCGGGCATGCCGGGCTCCACATCGCTCAGCACCGTCGGTGGATAGTAAGTCCCCACGCCCCTTGGAATTTCACCACCGATAAGACAGCGCGCACCATTGTCGATGCTCACGATCACCTGACCGTGGAGCTCATCGCGAAGATCTTTGCGTGCAAGCGGCCCGAGGTGATTGTCCTCATCGTTAGGATCGCCCATACGTTTGTCCTTCATGAGCGCAACGTAGCGCTCTTCGAACTCGTCGAACACGCTCTCGTGGACGATGAAGCGCTTCGCGGAAATGCAGCTCTGTCCGGCATTGATGAGACGACTTTCCACGCAGCTCGCCACAGTGGCTTCGAGGTCGGCATCCTCGAGCACCAGATAGGGATCACTGCCACCTAGCTCGAGCACGGTCTTCTTCAGTTGATGGCCTGCGCGGGCAGCGACGGCACGCCCCGCGGGTGTGCTCCCGGTGAGCGTTGCTGCTGCAATGTCAGGGTGGTCGATCACCGCGTTCACACCGCTGCTGCCGATCAAGAGCGTTCGAAACAGCCGGTCGGGAAATCCCGCATCTCGAAAAACCTCTTCGATCGCAAGCGCCGACCCGAAAACGTTGGATGCGTGCTTGAGCACGCCGCCGTTACCCGCCATGAGCGCGGGCGCAGCGAAGCGAAACACCTGCCAGAAGGGGAAGTTCCAGGGCATCACCGCAAGCACGACCCCGATGGGGCGAAACGCAATGTAGCTCGATCTAGCATCGGTCTCGACGTCTTCCGGTGAGAGAAACGCCTCGGCGTTCTCCGCGTAGTAGTCACACACCCAGGCGCACTTTTCTACCTCTGCGCGAGAGGCTGCGATGGGTTTGCCCATCTCGTCGGTCATGAGCTTGGCATAGCGCTCCGTTCGCTCGCGAAGTATCTCGCCTGCACGTGTCATGTATTGTGCTCGGGTGGAAAACGAGGTGTGACTCCACGCCTGGGCGGCAGTGTGCGTGCCCTCGATGATGCGTCCGACCTCGCCCTCGGACATCTCCTCGTAGGTGTGGATCTCTTGATCGGTGGCGGGGTTGATGCTCTTGATGGCCATGCGTGATTCCTCGGACTGTCCGGAAGGCAGGAGGCGTCGCGATTCGGCCGAGTCTACTGGGCGCGGACCGAACCGCACAAGGTCGGCGGTCATCGGAACTTGATGCCCGGCTGGGTGGCCCCATTGTATGGAGTCGCTTCGGGGGTTGTGCAATCGGTAGCGCCCTGGACTCTGACTCCAGAAATCCAGGTTCGAGCCCTGGCCCCCGAGCCATCAAGCCCCTGGCCGTCTGCGCCCTCGACATGATCGGCCTTCGGCAGCATCATGACGGGTACTGTGATGCTTCCGAATTCGCGAATGGCGAAGACGGCGGTTGGGTGGGGTTCCAGTCGGGTGGGGAATTTCAATGGTGAGCGAGGTCGATCGGTCCGATCTGCCTAATGAGTTCGTGAGCGACTCAGACACCGGCACGACGAATGTCGGCACTAGCGCTTTCCCGGGCCGTGTGCCGGGCATGCTGAAATTCATTTACGCCGTCGGTTCCGCCGCCGAGGTGATCATTAGTGTTGCCTTCAACTCCTTTAACTTCTTTTTCTACACGAACATCATGGGTGTCCCGGGAACGCTCGCCGGGCTCGCCATCACCATCGCGTTGATCTTCGATGCCGTCACGGATCCGCTGGTGGGATCCCTATCCGATCGCTGGCGGTCGAAATGGGGCAGACGGCACCCCTTCATGTTCGCCGCTCCCATACCGGTGATGCTGTGTCTGTTCTTCATTTATTCTCCCCCGGAGAGCTTCGACAGCTTCGAGTTGTTTCTCTGGTTGACCGTGCTCACGGTGGTCATGCGTTCCGCCATGACCCTCTACCATGTTCCACACTTGGCTCTGGGTGCCGAGCTCTCTGCGGACTTCACCGAACGAACCCGGGTGATGAGCATCAATACATTGCTTGGGGCGTTCGGTGGCATCTCGATGGGGTTCATTGCCTATTCCTTCTTCTTTTCGGCAACTCCCGAGTATCCGAACGGCTTGCTGAACGCATCGGCGTACCCGGTGCTAGCCATTTCCGCAGCGCTGTCCGGCGGTGCAGTGATGGTGTTGACGACCGTGTTCACGATGAGCGTGATCCCGAGGCTCCCGCGTCCGCCAGCCGACTTGCCACGGTTTTCGCTTAGCGAGTTCCTGCTCGACTGCAAGTCCGCAATCGCCAACCGCAACTACCTGATGCTGCTGATCGGCTATCTGTTGTTGAGCGCCACGCTTGGGACCAGAGAGACGATCGGTCTGCACATGAATACTTACTTCTGGGAGTTGCTACCCGAGCAGATTCGATACTTCCTCCTGTTTGCCGTGATTGCGCCGGTGGTTGGCTTTGTGGCGACGGCGCCGCTGCACGACAGGTTCGAGAAAAAGCCGGTGCTCATTGCGTGCTTGGTCGGTTTGCTGATCTTCACGACTGCACCGATTGTGTTGCGCATCCTCGGATGGTTTCCCGAGAACCATACGAGCCTGCTGCTTCCGCTCCTGATCCTGTTCTCCACGGTGACTGCGTGCTTCGGGGTGATGTTGCTCATCAGTGCGATGTCAGCGTTGGCTGACATCGCGGACGAGCAGGAACTCAGCACTTACCGCAGGCAGGAAGGCATCTTCTATGCAGCACGCTCGTTCTTTGCGAAGGCCACCTCCGGCTTGGGTCACCTGCTTGCGGGAATTGCCATTGACGTCATCGATTTCCCGGTAAGCGCTGAACCAGGCACGGTCGATGCGGACAAGGTCTTCAACCTGGGATTGGTCGACGGTCCCATTGCCGTCATCCCTGGCGCGATCGCCGTGTTTTTCTACTTGAAATACAACCTTACCCGCTCGCGCCATACGGAGATTCAAGCGGAATTGGAAGCAAGGCGCGCTGCGGCACAAGACGCCTAGTTCAAAATCACGTACGTCGAGGGCTACTTCTGCATGCGCTAGGCCGGCGCTCCCGTGACCGTGAGATCTGTTATACATGCCGAACGCTCAGTTCGGCGGACTCTCACTTCGTGCTCCCTACGATCGTTGAGCTCCTGAAGATCGCCCCCTACCGGCGCCTCGTCATCGGGGCAACGCTGTTTGCGTTCGGCCAATGGATGGAGCGCATCGCCATTGGCTGGTTTGTGTTCGACACCACCGGCTCCGTGTTCTTGACCGCCCTCGCTTGGTCCGTGCGCACGATTCCCAATCTCGTCTTCGGACCCGTGGGTGGCGCGATTGCCGATCGTTACTCGAGAAGCCGCGTGCTGGCATTGAATGCATCGTTTCGCGCGTGCGTGGTGTTGGCGATGGCAGCGCTTGTGGTGTTCTGGAGCGGTGCCGTTGTGCCGCTTCTGTTCCTGGTAGCCATGAGCGGCGTGACGATGTCGGTGCAGCTCGCGTCGCTTCAGTCTCTGGCGGCCGCGCTCGCGGGCCCCGAGAAGATGGGAAGCGCGGTGAGCTTTGTCTCATTTTGCCAGCGCGCTGTTGGCGCCCTGGGAGTGCTGGCCAGTGGCTTTCTGATTGCGTTCGTCGGGGCGGCCGAGACCTTTGCGCTTGCGTCGATTCCGCTCGTGATCGCAGCGATCGTTTTCTGGCTGGTGGCCTCGCGGTCATCGAGTTCCAGAGAGAAACGGCTGCTCTCTGAAGTGGCGGATGGTCTGCGGGTACTCTATCAGGTGCCGATCGTCGGTCAGCTCCTGGGTCTCATGGTGTTTGCGGAAGTCCTTGGCTTTTCTTACAGCGCGCTGATGCCGGTGATTGCTAAAGAGACGCTGCAGCAGGGGTCTGAAGGTCTGGGCATGCTCATGTCTGCAGGCGCGGTAGGATCTCTCTTCGGCGTGGGTCTTCTTACTTATCCCGCCATGCACGCGCGCCGCGGTCTCCTGCTTTTGTCCATCGTGTCGCTGTTCGGCGTGCTCGTCGTGTTGCTGGCGCTGTCGCGCGATTTCATCACTTCTCTCATCGTCGTGACGGTGATCGGTGGTGTGACGGCAATGATTGACGCGTTGGAGTGGACGCTGTTGCAGGCGAATGTTCGCGACGAGTTACGTGGGCGTGTGCTGGGTGCGTGGAACATGGCCATCGGAATGGGGTGGCTTGGCCCGGTAGCGATCGGTGCCGCAGCGGATGTGATCGGCGTGTCGAACGCGCTGAGCATCTCCGGGCTCATGCTGTTCGTGGTCGGTGTCGCCGCTTTCGCATCGCGCGGACTCAGAACCGCGTGAAATTGTTCGAAGTAAGGAATTC
>JAPULC010000170.1 GCA_027295305.1 Gammaproteobacteria bacterium | reverse complement strand
GCGAGCAGCTGATGCCCGATTTCCCCGTTCCCGAAGCACTCGTGGTCGCCGAGGCCGAGCCGGCGGCCTGAGCACCATGACGTGCAACAGCCACTAATGGACGATATCTCGCTTCGGTCTCGCGCCATTTCGCTTCTAGCTCGACGAGAGCACTGCCGCGCAGAGCTCTTGAGAAAACTCACCCAGCGCGGGGGGCAGAAGGAGGTGCTCGAGGCGCTGCTCGACGAATTGGAAGCGGAAGGACTGCTGTCGGAGGCGCGTTTTGTCGAAGCCTTCGTTCATTCGCGTACCCAGCGTGGTCAGGGTCCCGTGAAGATTCGCGCCGAGCTTTCGAGACGCGGTGTCGGCGACGACCTGATGGAGCGCTTTCTCACACGTACGTCGGACTCCTGGTTGGAGCTCGCCCGGTCTGCGCGGGTGCGTCGCTTTGGCGAAGACTCGCCCGACGACAAGCAGGCCTGGGCCCGACAGGCGCGATTTCTGTCGTCACGGGGGTTTCCGGCAGATCTGATCTATTCGGCGCTCTCGCTTCCGCGGGATTGACGGCTAACGCCGAACGTCCCGGAAATATTCACATCGGCCGCGCCTGATCCCGTGATTTTGGAGGTACGGCTAGCTCACACGCGTCTGCGGCATTGGGGTAAACTGGCTGGCTTCGTGAAGCCTCCACGCTAATCCTCACAGGCGATGAAGACGGCAGAGATTCGAACGGCGTTTCTGGAGTTTTTCAGAGAGCGGGGCCACCGGCTGGTTCCGAGCGGTCCGCTAGTGCCTGCAAACGATCCCACGCTGCTTTTTACCAATGCCGGCATGGTGCAGTTCAAGGATGCCCTCGCCGGCAGAGAGGATCGCGGATACAAACGCGCGGTCTCCGCGCAATGCTGCATACGCGCGGGTGGCAAGCACAACGATCTTGAGAACGTTGGCTACACCGCTCGGCACAGCACGTTCTTCGAGATGCTCGGCAACTTCAGCTTCGGGGACTACTTCAAAGAGGATGCCATCCGTTGGGGCTGGGAATTCGTCACCGACGTGTTGAAGGTCGATTCGGAGCGACTCTGGATCACGGTCCACGACAGCGACGACGAGGCAGAGCGGCTCTGGCACGAGATGATCGGCGTGCCGATGGAGCGCATCGTGCGCCTCGGCAATAAGGACAACTTCTGGGCGATGGGGGATACCGGACCCTGTGGTCCATGCACGGAGATGTTCTACGACCACGGGCCGCAAGTTTCGGGCGGGCCACCGGGAACTCCCGACGAGGATGGCGATCGGTTCGTGGAGTTCTGGAATCTCGTCTTTCCACAATTCGATCGTCAGGCTGACGGAACACTCGAGCCCCTCGCGAAGCCGGGGGTGGACACGGGTCTGGGACTCGAGCGTGTCGCAGCCATTGTGCAAGGCGTGCACAGCATCTACGAAGTCGATGGGTTTCGTCATCTCATGCGCGCCGCAGGGCGACTCGCCGGTCTCACCGACGAAAAGGAGATCCTGGGCAATCCTTCATTGCGGGTCATCGCCGATCACGTCCGCTCGAGCTCGTTTCTCATTGCCGATGGCGTGCTGCCCGACCGGGCCGGGCGGGGATATGTGGTGCGAAGGATCATTCGGCGCGCGCTTCGCCACGGACGCAACAAGTTGGGCATCAACGATTCGTTTTTCCACCGACTCGTCGATCCGCTCATCGACGACATGGGTGAGGCATATCCCGTGATCGTGGAGGCCCGGGATCGGGTGCTCGAAGTGCTCGAGAGCGAGGAAGAGCAGTTCGAGCGTACGCTGGGACAAGGCATGTCTATCCTGGATGCGGCCATCGACGATCTCAGCGGATCGGTGATTCCGGGGGAAGTGGCGTTCAAGCTCTACGACACTTACGGCTTCCCCGTGGATCTCACCGCGGATGTGGCGCGCGAGCGCAATCTTTCGGTCGACATGGAAGGCTTCGATGCGGCGATGAGGCAGCAACAGGAGCAATCCCACGCGGCGAGCAAATTCGGGTCCTTCTCGCAAGAACCGGTGGTTGAAGGCGCCACTGCATTTACCGGCTATGAGCGGGTGACGGACGAGGCAGCGATAACGGGACTGTTTCGGCGCATTGATGCGGAAGGAACGGGAGAGAGCGTCGAAGCGGTGGAAACGTTGTCGCAGGGCGAGTCGGGCATCGTGGTGCTCGACCGAACGCCGTTCTACGCCGAGGCGGGTGGGCAGGTTGGCGACACCGGTCGGCTAACGAGCCCGCGAGCGGAGTTTCACGTTACGGACACGCGACCGGGGGGTGAGCAGCACCTGCACTACGGTGAGGTCGTTCGGGGCAAGCTTTCTGTGGGTGGGCGCCTCGAGACCGAAGTCGACGAGCAGCGTCGCAGGGCGATCATGCTCAATCATTCGGCCACGCACCTGCTTCACGCATCATTGCGCAACGTGCTTGGCACGCATGTCGAACAGAAGGGATCGCTGGTCGACCGTGATCGCTTGCGCTTCGACTTCTCTCACATGAGCCCCGTCTCGGATGAGCAGCTTCGTGAAATCGAACGCATGGTCAACGAACACATTCGAGAGAATTCGGATGTGGCCACCGACGTTCTTCCATTTGACCGGGCCGTCGAGAAGGGCGCGATGGCACTCTTCGGCGAAAAGTACGCTGACGACGTGCGCGTGCTCACCATGGGGCATGGATTTTCCATCGAGCTGTGCGGCGGAACCCACGTTGCTCGGACCGGCGACATCGGGTGTCTGCGCATCATCGGCGAACAAGGCATCGCGGCAGGGGTTCGTAGAATCGAAGCCATCACCGGGGAAGCCGCGTTGGATGCAATGCAAGCTGATGCGGCCACCCTCAAGGTCATGTCCGATCTCGTCAAGAGCGGTCGTGACGACGTCCTACGAAAGGTCGAGCAGATCGTCGAGCAGAATCGCGAGCTCGGTAAAAGCGTCGAACAGCTCAACGTCAGGCTTGCGACCGCTGCGGGTACGGATCTTGCCGACAGAGCCAGCACAATCAATGGCATCAGGGTGCTCGGGGCCGAGCTCGCCGCGGCGGATTCCAAGAGCATGTTGTCCACCCTCGACACGCTCAAGGGCCGGCTGGGCAGTGCGGTCATCGTGCTCGCAACGGTATCCGAAGGCAGCGTGAGCCTGATTGCGGGGGTCACGAAGGACGTGACCGATCGGATTCAGGCAGGGGACGTGATCAAGATGGTGGGTGATCAGGTCGGCGCCCGCGGGGGCGGACGACCGGATATGGCACGTGCCGGGGGTGGCGACAAACCCGAAGCGCTCACCGACGCCCTCGCCCGACTCGACGAGTGGGTGGCCGCTCGCCTGCAATCAGGGTAGTCGACTCAGGGACCTGGCTCGGAATGGCTCTTTACGTCCAGAAATACGGCGGAACCTCCGTCGCCACGGTCGAGCGGATCAACGCGGTGGCCGACCGGGTGTGCCGGTTCCATCGTGATGGCCACGAGCTCGTCGTGGTGGTCTCTGCCATGGGTGGCGAGACCGATCGTCTGGAAGCGTTGGGTGACGACATCTCATCGCGACCCGATCCCCGTGAAATGGACGTGCTTCTGGCTGCCGGGGAGCAAGTGAGCATTGCGCTGATGTCCCTCGCTCTCCAGGCGCGCTCGGTGCAAGCGCGCTCCTATCTTGCGCATCAGGTGCGAATTCTCACCGACAGCTCACATCGAAGGTCTCGGATTCAGGACATCGATCTTCAGCATCTGCGCAGGGACCTGAGCGCGGGTGTCGTGCCGGTGGTGGCGGGGGCGCAAGGCGTCGACGAGAGTGGGAACGTCACTACGCTGGGGCGTGGCGGCTCCGACACCACCGCCGTGGCGTTGGCGGCTGCACTTTCAGCACATGAATGTCAGATCTACACCGACGTTCAGGGTGTGTTTACCAGCGATCCACGCATGGTTCCGGATGCAAGGTTGCTTCCGAGACTCACGTTCGAGGAGATGCTGGAGTTGGCGAGTCTCGGCTCGAGGGTATTGCATCCGCGGTCAGTGGAATTCGCTGGAAAGTATGGAGTACCGTTACGCGTGCTGTCGAGCTTCGAGGAAGGCTCGGGCACGCTCATTGCCGGAGAGGATGACAGCATGGAGAAGCCCGTCGTCTCGGGGATCGCGTTCGTTCGGGACGAAGCCAAGATCACGGTCCAGGGTGTCGCGGACGTGCCCGGTGTCGCCCATAAAATCCTGGGGCCAGTGAGCGATCGAAACATCGAAGTCGACATGATCGTCCAGAACGTGGCCGAAGATGGCCGGACAGACTTCACATTTACCGTCGCGCGATCTGACTATGATAACGCCATAGAGGTGTTGAAACCCGTTATCAAGGATCTCGGAGCGGGGCTCATCACCGGGGACAACAGAATCGCAAAGGTATCGATGGTCGGCGTTGGAATGCGCTCGCACGCGGGCGTCGCAACGCAGATGTTCGACGCGTTGGCCCGTGAATCGATCAACATCCTGATGATCTCGACATCGGAGATCAAGATCTCGGTGGTGATCGACGAGAAGTACTTGGAGCTCGCCGTGCGGGCGATCCATTCCGCTTTTGGGTTGTCGAAGGAGCAGGTTAGCGAAGAGTGATGTACGAAACCTAAATCCTCCGACTAGGCATGGATGTTGCCAGGAGGGAGAGACCGGTGGGAAAGCTTCGACATGGATGATCCCGCCAAGGAGAGTCACAATGTTGATATTGACGAGACGGGTAGGTGAAACCCTCATGATCGGGGATGATGTCACTGTCACGGTCTTGGGCGTCAAAGGGAATCAAGTGAGAATCGGTGTCGATGCACCCAAGGAAGTGGCGGTGCATCGTGAGGAGATCTACGAGCGCATTCAGCGAGAGAAGCGGCAGGAACGCCTGCGTGATGAACCGGAAGACCGCGGCGGCGAATCGACATCGTGATATTATCTGCGGCGTGTCGGGAGAGGTGGCAGAGCGGATGAATGCGCTCCCCTGCTAAGGGAGTATGGGTTAATAGCCCATCGAGGGTTCGAATCCCTCCCTCTCCGCCAATAAGAATGGGGCCCAAAGGGCCCCATTCTTATTGGCTCCGAGGGTCGGTGAGCACCCTCGCGGGTTCGACAAATCGGCAAGAGCCGATTTGGTCGCACGAAGTGCGCCTCCAGCG
>JAPULC010000017.1 GCA_027295305.1 Gammaproteobacteria bacterium | reverse complement strand
CAGGAGACGATGAAGCGCTGTCTAGAGCGCGTTCGCAGCGAAAAGAAGCTCTCCAAGGACGTGTTCGAGGTGGTGGAGAAGAGCCTGGCGTCGTGAGTTCGCCCTCTGGTTGCCGTTAGCGCCCTTGTTCGACCGAAGCGTTCGGGATAGACTGGACGCATACATATGTGTACTTGAGGCACACGTATGCCAAGGACAACCCTCGTGCTCGACGACGCATGTATGAAGAAGCTGCGAAAACTGGCTCTTGAGGACCAGCGAACGTTATCTGATCTGGTAAACGAGCTCCTGGCAGAGGGTGTGCAGCGGCGGGAGCAACGCACCAAGGCGCCGCCGCTCGAATTTCCCACCTTTTCCATGGGCAGACCCAAGATTGACATCGCGGACCGGGATGCCCTGGAAGATGCAATGGGACCGTAGTGCCGGGCCTCATCGATACCAATCTATTGCTCTACGCCGTCAATACGGATGCCCCCGAGCACGAGGGCGCGCAACAATTCTTAACGAGCAGCCTGGAGACAGGTGACTCCTGGTATTTGACAGAGGGCATCGCTTACGAATTCCTCAGGGTGTCGACCCATGCGAAAGTATTCGATCAACCGTTGACCTGGGATCAAGCTCTTAGCTTTCTCGAGGCAATTTGGTTGCGCGACAACGTTACGGTTCTTTCAGCTGGGGTAGACCATTGGTCGACGCTAAAGGAAAGATTGGAATCCGTTCGGCATCCCGCGGGGAATCTGTTCTTTGATATCCGCTCGTACGTGCTGATGCGAGAGCACAGCATCAAAAAGATCTATACAGCCGATAGCGATTTTCTCCAGTTCGACGACATCGAGGTAGTCAACCCCATTCAAGGACGCCGCGCATAACCTGCGTTTCTCAGTGCGCCGTGAAAGACGCCATCGCAGCGGGTGAGATTCCCGCCCGGAGCAGCATCGTCTCGAAGATCTCGGGACGGTGATCCTGTGGCGTGAAGGGAAAGGGATTCGTGGCGGAAGCCCCATTCGCCAGCGCGCGCAGAAAGTTAGTAATCGACCGTCGGAGAGCACAGGGGCGCGCGCCCGAACCTGGCCTGCGCCAGAGTTCAGCTCGACGTTGGATACAGGGGTGGCAACGCGCTTTCCTTTTTCTGCGATGCCTCCCGCTGTGCGCTCTTGCGTATGCCCTCCACCCACTTCAGTAGCGGCTGGCCACGCCATGCATCCGGCGCGGCGTCGCGGGCATAGAGTCGGGTGAGAAGATCGTTCATGGCATCGCTGCCCGTTTCTTGTCGCAGCGCTACCGTGGCGGGTTCCGCCGACGCGCCATAGAACGCGTTGGCCCAGTCCAGAAGCGCTGCATGCGCCTTGGGCGCATCGTTGGCGCGACAGGTGCGCGAGAGCTCCATGTACGCGATACGCTCCGGATCACGCGGCTCGTGAATTACCTTGGGTCTCTGCGCGCGCCGCGCATTGAGCAGCCACCCGGTGGTGCTCGCCCAGCCGATGAGGCAGATCAACGTCACGATCATCCAAGGGTCGATCCCGGTGGATGCGCCCGTGGCGTCGTCCCCAGCCGACTTCGCCTCGTTCGCCCGGGTTGGCCGCGCGGCCAGGGAGACGGCTATCTGGTCCGAGGGGGCAACCTCGTATGTCTCCGCCGGAAGCAACGCCACCTTCACGACGCCTTCGTCGACGTCGAACCAGGTGATCGATATCTGCGGCAATGTCAGATTGCCGGGCCGCGTTGGAACGAGTGCCAGGGATTCACGGCGAGCGCTGCGAATGCCGGAGTCTTCTGCCGTTTCCTCCTTCTCGGGAGGATCCGGATACATCTTCACCCCCTCGAGATCCGCAGGCGCGAGTGCGGGAAGCAACGACGCCGGCAAACCCACGGCGCTGAGCTCGATCTTGCGGCTGAGGGGTACCCCGACCTTGAACTCGCGGTCGCTGTTCCAGCTCGAGGAAATGGACACTTCCGATGCGGGCAGCCACGCCGCATTGCGCGGATAGCTGGGCGGTTTAGGAAGCACCGTGACGCGATGTCCGGCGGAACGCTCCCGTACGGGGCGACGTCGATAGCCACCACCGGGTATTCGGATCCGAGCGCTGCCGGTGATGGATTCGGGGGGAATATCGAGGGTGCCGCTCTGCTGGGGGAATATGGCGTACTTCTGCTCGATGACGCCGTATCGCCTTCCGCCGCGCACCTCGTTGTAAGGCCGCGCGCTGCCCAATGGCTGGACGATGGCATTGGCGAGGTCCGGGGGCGGTGGGAGATCGGTGTAGAGCTGCACGTTGTCGGCGTAGAACAGACGCACCGTGTAGAGGATCTCGGCCTGCACGTACGCATCTTCACGGTTGACCGATGTCTCGAAGAAGACCGACGCCTCCAGCTGGTCCGCAAGCTCCTTGCTCGCCTCGGTGACGGTGATTGGAATCGCATCGCTCGAGGCGCCACGGAAGGTGAGCGCCGGAATCGTGAGCTCACCGCGCCGCTTCGGTGACAGCGAGAGCATCCAGTTCATGCGGTACTCGGCGACGCCGTTGATGTTGCGATATTCGCTCGAGGTGCGTGTGCCGATGATGTCGAAATCGGCTTCGATGGGTGAAAAGTCAGGACGCTCGTTGTCGGGATTTCCGATGAACTGAAATGTCGTGCTGAGGCTCTGATGCTCGTCGACGCGAGTCTGGTCCACCCATGCCTGGAAGGTCGCGGAAAAGGCGGGTGAACTGGAAAGTGTTAGCAAGCTGAATACTGTCAGCAGAATCGCGAACGCCGATATGAACGGCTTTGCGCAACGCGCCGTAGGAGCGGCTTCAGCCGCGATTCCAGCGAGCTCGCATGATCTACCAATCGCGGCTGAAGCCGCTCCTACGGGAATTCCCAGGGGATTTTCCAGGTTCGAGGGTGTCGGATACAACGCCGAGGTCACCAGATCTTCTCCTGATTGCGCCGCGAGCGGCCCTCGCGATAGCGCTGCTGCGTCTCGTGGCGGAACTTGCGCCGCAACAGCCCGCCCGGATCATCGGGCACGCGCTCGAGCCATTGCTCGAGCGCCTGACGGCGCTCTTCGAGCTCGGCGTCGGCTAGCTGGAGCTCCTGCTTGCTCTTCTCGGCCTGTTGCTCGTCGCGAGGATCCGAGGCTTCCCGCTGTTGCTGTTGCTGCTCCTTTGCCTGGGCGTCCTGTTCCTGCTCGGACTGCGCGGGATCATCCTGCTGCTCCTGATTGCCGCTCGCCGATTGACTCTGGTCGCTCTCGGCGCTCGAGCCGCGCGTGTCGTCCTGAGTGCCGCTCTGATCCTGGGAGCGGCTGCTCTCTCTCAGCAGGGATTCCACGAGGGCTCTGTTGAAGATGGCGTCCTCGTGATCGGAGTCGAGCTCGAGAGTCTGTGCATAGGCCGCAATGGCGCCCTGAAGCTCTCCGGCCCTGGCGAGGGAATTGCCGAGGTTGTAGTGACCTTCGATGGCTTGGATGTGCGCGAAGGTCTCGGCGGCGTGCCCATAGTGCTCTCCCCGATAGAGCGCGGTGCCACGCCAGTCCTCGCGTTCGAATAGCGCCGCGGCCTGTTCGGGATCTCCCGCCTCGAGCGCCGCATGGGCCTGTTGATCGCGTCTCAACCAGAGATCGTCCCAGAACCCCGCATGTGCGCTCGGAGCACCGGCCAAAATAAACACGAGGGCCACGACCATCACGCCCCGTCGAAACGCCCACAGCGCCGCCGGCAGCAAGAGAACGGCGAGCCAATGGCCCTGATCCGCCCAGATGTCGAATTCGCGGTCGACCGTTACCGTATCTTCCTGGAAGGCATCGAGCGGCGTGCTGAGCAAATATTCCAGGTCGTCGTCGGTGATCGTGATGGTGGCATAGCGTCCGTAGGCCGCGTCAGCGGCCCTTTGCAGTGATGCGGTGTTCAGGCGGGGAATCGCAATGACGCCATTGTCGTCCTTCAGATGCCCGGGACGGTCGGCAAACCGCAGGGGAATCGGTGCGCCTTGCTCGGTGCCGACACCGAGGATTGCGACGGGGAATTCGCGGCTCGCACCGTCACCTACGGCGCGCCAGTCTGTGACCTCGTCGGTGATGAGAAGCGTGCGGCCCTGCTCATGACCACCACGCCGAAGCAGGGTCCGCGCCAGCTCGAGGGCTTCCGGCGCGTGGCTGCCGAGTTCAGGCATCATGCTGGGTGAGAGTGCAGGCAGCAGGTTCATGATGGTCTTGCTGTCATCGGTGAGCGGCGTCACGGCGTGAGCATCTCCGGCATAGACCACCACCGCCGTGAAACCTTCCTTCCGCATCTTCAGCACGTCGGCGATCTTGTGTCTTGCCCGAACGAGGCGCGAAGGGACGACATCCTCGGCGTACATGGATAGCGACAGATCGAGCACCACCACGAGCCCGTCGCTGCGCTTCTCGACGGGTTGGGGCAAGCGCTCCCACACCGGCCCGGCAAGCGCTGTCACAGCCAATGTCCAGGTGGTGATGAGCGCGATGAGGGCCATGCGCTGTCCGCGTTCGCTGAGGCCCTCGAGCAGGTGCGGGAGAAGCTCCACATCCACCGCTTGCTGCCAGCGGGTGCGATCGGTATCGCGACGTGCGAGCAGATAGATCAGCGCGGCGGCGGGCAGCATGGCGACGAGCCACCAGGGGCGAAGAAAATGAAATTCCGACAGAAGCTCGATCATGTCGCTTCGGCCTCCACGAGCGTCTCGGAGCGCGTTGCGAGCTTCGGTCGCGCGACGGTGAGGCCCAGCGCAAAGCTTGCAAGCAATGCCAGTCCCAGGGGCCAATGAAAGAGCCCCCTGATGGGTCGATAGGTTTCGGGATCCTGCTCGATGGGCTCGAGCTCATCGAGCTGTCGATAAATGCCCTCGAGCTCCTTCGTGTTGCGCGCGCGGAAGTATTCACCGCCCGTGTAGTTCGCAATGGCAACCAGCGACTGCTCATCGAGATCCGCCGAAGGGTTGACGCGTTGGGCGCCGATGGAGCTGCCGAAGATGCCGGGCATTACCATTTCGTCGGCGCCGACGCCGATCGTGTAGATCCTGATGGCTTCGATCGATGCGAGTTCCGCCGCCTTCACCGGCTCGAGCTCGCCGATGTTGTTCTTGCCATCCGTGAGGAGGATCAGCACGCGCATCGACTCGGGCCGCGTGCGCAGACGCTTGGTGCCGAGACCAATGGCATCGCCGATGGCGGTCTTGCCGCCTGCGATTCCCACCGGGGCTTCGCGAAGCAGTTGGTTGACCGTTTCACGATCGAAGGTGAGGGGCGACTGGAGATAGGCATTGCTGCCGAACAGAATGAGCCCGATGCGGTCGCCTTTGCGACGTGCAATGAAATCGTTCACGACGGACTTCACGACGGTCAGCCGATCCACTCGCTCGCCCCCGAGCAACATGTCGTCGGTGCCCATGCTGCCCGAGATGTCCACCGCCAGCATGAGGTCGCGTCCCGTGGTGGGAAGTGCAACCGGCTCTCCGGTCCACTGGGGGCGCACGACCGCCATGATCAGCAGGATCCACACGAGCCAGCGCAGAGTCGATATGAGCGGCGATTCCGTGGATCGCCGGTTGGCATCGGCCGCCTCGGACATCGCGTCGAAGCACGGTACGTGCAGGGCGGCTTCGCTCTGAGCGCGGGCCGGCACGAGATAACGCACCGCCAGTGGCAGCGGAAGCAATAGCAGAAGATAGGGCCAGACCAGCTCGATCATTGGGCCTGGCCTTCGGCGGGTTCGGAGCTTCTAGGTCGCTGTGTGGGCCTCTCTTGTAGGAGCGGCTTTAGCCGCGATTGGTGGGTTTCGCGGGACGCAGAATTCCCGGCTGAAGCCGCTGCTACGGCCGCTCTTACGCCCGGGATGTTCAAGATCCGGTCGCGCAATCCAACTGAGCCAGGGATCGGCCCGCGTTGCTTCTCGACCCAGTACTGCGCGGCGAGTCGCAGGGCCGCCGCATCGAAGTTGAACGCCGGTGCAAAACGCTCGTCCCCCAGCACGCGACCCATGCCGGAGCTGAACTGGTCAGTCCCGGCACTTTCGTCCAGAAATTCCGTCCAGCTGGAGCCCGAAAGCTCCGCCACTTCACTGCGGGGATATCTCACGAGTGCCACCCGCTTCAGCACTGCGTTCACTCCATTGGCGAGCTCACGCTTGGCGTTGTGCTTCTCGTCGAAGTGAGAGAAATGTCGCTCGAGGTCACGCTCGGCCTGACGTATCGGTGCGCCGGCACGGTAGCGCCGCCAAGCATGCGAGACGACGAGCGCTGCGAGCCCGAGGCCGACCAGTGCCAACAGCCACCATCCCGGGGCAGGGGGCCACCACTCCGGCGAGAGCGGGACATGGATGTCGCGAAGCTGTGCGAGGGGATCCTGCAGGGTGTTGCTGGCCATCAGTATCGTGTCTGGGACAGCACGTCCACCGGGTCGGTGTCGGTGGAGAGCATGACGAATCGTGCGTTCAGCCGCTGGGTCAAGGCACTGAGCGCTTCCACGCGCGCCTCGAAACGATCGTGGTAGCGCATTCGTGCACGACGATCACCGGTGTCGATACGCTGCCGCTCGACACCGTCCGTGACGGTGTAGAAGTCGGCCGGCGGCAGCTCTCGCTCGAGGGGATCGTGGACGAACACGCAGACGAGATCACAGTGGTGCGCAAAGTAAGTCATCTGTTCTTCACAGGCGTCGTCGGCGTCGTGGAAGTCGCTGACGAGATAGATGAGGCTGCCGGGTCGCGTCACCCGGCGCAGATGCACGAGCGCATTCGACAGGGGAATCTCGCCGCGATGGGATGTGGTGCGCGACAGCGTGTGGTTCATGCGGTCGATCTCGCGCATGAAATGCGCCACGGTGTGATGGCTGCGCTTTGGCCTCATGGCCACGTAGTCGTCGCGGGTGAACACCAGCCCCCCCGCCCGATCGCCGTGGGCCAGTGCCGCCCAGCTGATGAGAGCCGCTGCCTCTGCCGCGAGCACGGACTTGAAGCGTTTGCGGGTGCCGAAGAACATCGACGATCGTTGGTCCACAGAGACGAGCACGGGTCGCTCGCGTTCCTCGATGAAGACCTTGGTGTGGGGCCGACCCTTGCGCGCGGTGACGCGCCAATCGATGGAGCGTGCGTCGTCGCCCGGCTGATAGGCGCGTACCTCACTGAAGTCCATGCCACGTCCGCGAAACCGCGAGCGTCGTCCTCCGGACAGAGACTGACGGGCGCGCTGACGCACCATCAGCGGGACGTGCGAGGCGAGGTGACGCAGCTTCAGAAGGCTTTCGATGTCGGTATAGGGACCGAGA
This sequence comes from Gammaproteobacteria bacterium, assembly GCA_027295305.1. Taxonomy (GTDB): domain Bacteria; phylum Pseudomonadota; class Gammaproteobacteria; order Pseudomonadales; family Azotimanducaceae; genus JAPULC01. The sequence goes on along the minus strand of JAPULC010000017.1, from coordinate 5,690 downwards.
AGCGCAAGCTCTCTGGAGTTGCGGGTGGCCGCGAGTGAAGGCGCCATCGGTTCAGGGAGCCGGAACCCGCTCCATCAGCTCGTCGATGATGCGATCGGGATGGATTCCCGCGGCCTCGGCCTCGAAGCTAACGATGATGCGATGGCGCAATGCATCGTGCGCTATCGCCTGCACGTCTTCCGGGGTCACGAAATCGCTGCCGCGAAGCCACGCGTGCGCGCGGCTGCACTGATCGAGCGCGATGGTTCCGCGGGGGCTCGCGCCATACTCGATCCAGTGTTCGAGCTCTCCGCCGTACCGACTGGACTCCCGGGTCGCCACAACGAGCTGGACCATGTATTCCTCGACCGCGGGGGAGGTGTAGAGCCCCAGAATCTCGTGGCGCAACGCAAAGATGGTGTCCTGCTTCAGCACGGCGGGGGGCTCGGGGAGCTCGCGATGCATGAATTCGCCGCGCACCAGCGCCAGGATGCGGTGCTCGTCCGCAGCGGCGGGATAGTCGACGTTCACGTGCATGAGGAAGCGGTCGAGCTGTGCCTCCGGCAGGGGATAGGTGCCTTCCTGCTCGATGGGATTCTGTGTCGCCATGACGAGAAACAGCTCGGGCAGCTGAAATGTGTGCCTCCCGACGCTCACCTGATGCTCTCCCATGGCTTCCAGGAGTGCACTCTGGACCTTGGCAGGCGCGCGGTTGATTTCGTCGGCGAGCAGGAGATTGTGGAAGATCGGCCCCTGCTGAAAGGTGAAGGTTGCATCCTCCGGACGAAACACCTCGCTGCCCGTGATGTCCGAGGGCAGCAGATCCGGGGTGAACTGAATGCGGTGAAAGTCTCCCTCCACCGCGTTCGCGAGTTCTTTGATGGCGCGCGTCTTCGCGAGGCCCGGAACGCCCTCGACGAGGAGATGACCGCCGATGAGCAAGGCGATCAACAATCGATCGATCAGTCGCTCCTGGCCAAGCACCCGAGTCTGCAGCCACTGCGACACCTCGACCAGGTTCTCGCGCAGTTCGGGGTTCATCTTCAGCTGTGTGGTGGCGTCGCTGCCCATGAATTTGTTTCGGTCCAGAGCGGGTCCGGAGCTATCGGCACATTCTAGCTGGGGTGCGGTTCGAGTCACAGGCCACCCATCCACGGTCGCACTGCGCCGGTCGGCTCGTCAGACAACAGTTTAGGGCAATGGGTTCCGATTGCCCTCTGATGGTGCCAGGCACCCCTCCTCTGAAGAGCGCCTGGCACGGGCGTGGCTGGCGACAGTTCTTATTGTCGGTGCGATCTTTGATAATCGGGTTTGTTTGTGAGGCCCGGGACGCGTTTTGAGCGAAGACGACCACTATCGCTGGCTGCGCGACCTCCTGTTTCTGCTGCCGAGTGAAGTCTCCCACGATCTGACGTTGCGCGCGCTCAGACTCCCCCGTCCCTTCGGGCTATTCCGGACGGACCCGCAGAGCGTGGGCACGCGTAAGCGCGTCATGGGATTGTTCTTTCCGAATCCCATCGGGCTTGCCGCCGGTCTCGACAAGAACGGCATCTGTGTGGACGGCCTGGGGGGTCTCGGCTTCGGCTTTCTCGAGCTCGGCACGGTCACCCCGCGTCCGCAACCCGGCAATCCGCGCCCGCGGTTGTTTCGTCTGCGCTCCGAGGAGGCCCTGATCAACCGCATGGGGTTCAACAATCGCGGCGTGGATTACCTGGTCAAACAGGTGATGCGCGCCCGTTATGCGGGCATCGTCGGGATCAACATCGGCAAGAACAAGGACACGCCGCAGGATCGCGCGGTTGACGACTATCTCTACTGTCTGCAGCGGGTCTATGGCGTCGCCGATTACGTGACCGTGAATCTTTCGTCCCCGAATACGCCAGGGTTGCGAGCACTTCAGTTCGGCGAGGCTTTCGAGTCGTTGCTGAGTGCCATCGTCAGCGAGCGCGAGCGTCTGAGCGATGTGAACGACAAACGCGTGCCCCTCGCCGTCAAGCTTGCACCCGATCTCGAACCCGACGACGTGCGGCGAATTGGTGATACCCTCGTTGCTCGCGGGGTGGACGCCGCCGTTGCCACCAACACCACGCTCTCACGCGAGGGGGTGAATCCGCGTCGCAGAAAGCAAAGCGGCGGCTTGAGTGGGCGTCCGCTGCTGGAACGCTCCACGAGCGTGCTTGCACTACTGCGCGAACACGTCGGCGATGCACTTGCGCTGATCGGCGTTGGGGGCGTCATGGACGCCGAGGGAGCACGGGCGAAAGTAGAAGCGGGGGCAGACCTGATCCAGATCTATACGGGGTTCGTGTATCGTGGACCGGAACTCATACGCGAGGCAGCGGGGGCGTTCGAACCAGAATCATGATTTCAACGGGGTGCCGGCTCAGTGATTGCAATGGGTGGTAAGCAATCTAGATCGAGTCGATAAAGTCAACATAACTATCTGAAAATAAACATATTTTAGCTAGCGCCGGCGGAGCTCGGAGTCGCTGGCGTTCAGGACACGCGCGCGCCCAGATGGTGCGAGGCGGACGCGGAGGGGGGCATCCATGACGAAAACACTATTGACGATCACTTTGGCGCTCATCAGCCCGGCGGTGTGGGGGCAAGAGGCACTCGACACAGGAAACACTGCCTGGATCATGACGTCCTCGGCACTCGTGCTGTTCATGACCATTCCGGGCCTGGCGCTGTTCTACGGCGGTCTCGTGCGCTCCAAGAACGTGCTGAGCATTTTGATGCAGTGCTTCGCCATCACCTGCCTGGTGAGCGTTCTCTGGCTCATTGTCGGCTACAGCATTGCGTTCGCCGATGGCAATGCCTTCATGGGCGGGCTGCAGAAGTTTCTGTTCGCGGGTGTGCTCGAGGAATCGATGTGGTCCGGGGGCATTCCCGAAAGCAATTTCGCCATGTTCCAGCTCACCTTCGCCATCATTACCCCGGCGTTGGTGATCGGTGGGTTCGCCGAGCGCATCAAGTTCTCCGCCGTGCTGCTGTTTACGGGCATGTGGCTGATCCTGGTGTACGCGCCGGTTGCGCATTGGGTGTGGGGCGGCGGCTGGCTCGCCGAGATGGGTCTGATGGATTTTGCCGGCGGTACCGTGGTCCACGTGACGGCCGGGGTCGCGGCACTTACGGCCGCCATCGTGATGGGAGGTCGTCGCGGGTTTCCCGATACCCCGATGCCACCGCACAACATGACGATGTGCATCATGGGCGCCGCCATGCTCTGGGTGGGATGGTTCGGTTTCAACGGCGGCAGCGCTCTCGCTGCCAATGGCGATGCGGCAATGGCCATCCTCGCGACACACCTCTCTGCATCCGCCGGAGCGCTCACCTGGATGTGCATCGAATGGCTGCGTTACGGCAAGCCGACGGCGCTGGGCGCGGCCACCGGAATGGTGGCGGGATTGGCGACCATCACACCGGCATCCGGCTATGTGGGGCCTGCGGGCGCGCTGATGATCGGCATTGCGGGGGGCTTCCTGTGCTTTACGCTCACCAACTTCATGAAGCGCACTCTGCACATTGACGACTCACTCGACGTGTTCCCCGTGCACGCGGTGGGAGGTGCGCTGGGGACGTTGCTGACGGCCATCTTCGGCGCTTCCACCCTCGGCGTGTTCAGCGGCCAGGGTCTGGACGTGAGCATTGGCGAGCAGCTTGGCGTGCAGGCGATCGGTGTGGTGGCCATCGGTGCGTACACCGCGGTGGTCTCGTACATTTTGTTCAAGTTGGTGGATGTGATTACCGGGCTGCGGGTGAGCACCGAGGAAGAGACCGAGGGGCTCGATCTCGTGATGCACGGGGAACGGGGCTACGACTTCTAGCGAAGCTAGAAGTCGCAATGGTGCCTGGCGCGGTGTGCCTGGCACCACCGGTATCTGTCCGACTCTCTGGGTCATGCAACGGAGACCAGCCCGCCTACAACTTTTTCACTTTGCGATGTAGGAGCGGCTTCCAGCCGCGATACGCTGGAGAGCGGGCGCTACGCGCCCGATCGCGGCTGGAAGCCGCTCCTACAGGCTATTCGCACTCGAATGGAATGGAAGTTACTCGGAAAAGTTGTAGGCGGTCTGGGGACTCCCCGTAGGCGAGGCTGAAGCCGTGTCTGTGGGGGTCTTATGGGGCCAGGCACCGGTGCCTGGCACCATTTTGATATCAGGCACGCAGTGCCTGAAATCAAAGGATGAAGCTGTCGGAGTCGAGGCCGAGGAGCACACGGCCCGCCGAGCGGATCCACTGGGGCGAGGCCATGATCTGCTGGCGAACCACCTGGACGTCACGAAAGCAGCGTTCCAGGGGGTTGTCGCGAAAATTGGCCGACGCCCCCGCGGCGGCGTGAATGTGCCCGACGGCGTTCACCGCTGCGGATGTCGCGTGCGAGCACGCCAGTTGAACCATCGCGCGCTGCTCCAAACTGGGGCGATCTCCCGCAACGACCGTCTCCCACAGCTCACCCACGGCTTCGAATACGAAGGCTCGCGCGGACCGCAGCGTCGCCTCCGCATTGGCCATCGCGAGCTGCGCGTCCACGCGTTCGTTAAGAAGCGAGCGTGAGCCTCGCGGTGTCTTCGCCGACGCGAGGTCGCGAAAGTGATCGATCGCCGCACGCGCAATGCCGGTTGCGACACCCACCTTGTTGTACGCGAGACGCGTATACAGCGGCACGCGGAAGAGCGGCCCGCGCTCCACCGAGGGTTGTCGCGTGGCCCCGGTGGTCATGTCGGCAGGAACGAAGAGATCACGCACGGCGATGTCATGACTGCCCGAGCCGCGCAGACCGGCCACATCCCAGGTCTCGACGATCTCGAAATCCGCCGCCGGCACCACCACTTCGAGTAGCTTCACCTGCCCCTGCTCGTCGTGCACGCGTTCACCGTTCTCGTGCACGATGCATTGACCCCAGAAGTATTGGCAGTTGTGACAACCGCTCGCGAAGGGCCATTGCCCGCTCACGCGATAACCGCCGTCCATCGCCTCGGCAGTGCCCTTCGGATTGAGCGCACCGGCGATGATGAGGAGCGGGTCGGCATACATGGCTTCGGCACGCTCGTGCGCAAGTGCCGAGCCCAGGATGCCGGTGGTTTCGATCCCTATCATGAGGTTCCAGCCCGCGGAGCCATCGGCGCTTGCGACCTGCTCGATCACGCCGATCTGGGTGAACGGATGGGTTTCGCCGCCACCCAGCGACCGGGGTGCGGCGACACGATAAAGCCCCGCGCGGGCCATGGCCTCGGCCACCTCTTGCGAGAGCCGCGCATTGCGCTCTGCCTCATCGGCATGGGCGCGAATCAACGGCACGATCTCTTCGATCTTGCGCCGATAGCCATCGAGCTCCTCGGGATCGAAGGATTGGTCGTGCTTCATGGACATGGAATCGGGGCCACCTCTGTCGATTGTTTCCACACCGAGAGCGTCGACTATGCGTGAAAAGGCAACCTCGCAAAACCTTTCTTTGCAGCGCGGTGTTTCTGGTGTGGGAGCGGCTTTAGCCGCGGTCAGGCGCGCAGCGCCCTCTCGCCCGATCAGACTCAAACGCTGGGTATCGAGCCCGGCGTTTTCGCATCGCGGCTGAAGCCACTCCTACGGGACCCGGCAGCGTTCCAGAGGTGCCCCCGATCCCATGTCCATGAAGCACGACCAATCCTTCGATCCCGAGGAGCTCGATGGCTATCGGCGCAAGATCGAAGAGATCGTGCCGTTGATTC
>JAPULC010000169.1 GCA_027295305.1 Gammaproteobacteria bacterium | reverse complement strand
GTAGAGTAACTGCGCTCAGTGGGTATAGTAGTGTGCTCGGTTCACCCACGAGCCAGGAAAGAGCGAGAGCATGTATCCAGGAGTCTATGGCGTCGAGACACCTGAGCGGGTGGCCGCGATCAATGCGGGCAGCGGCGAGGTCATGACGTATGGGCGGCTCAATGATCGCAGCAATCAGCTCGCTCAGTGCCTGCATGGCCAGGGTCTCACGCGCGGCGATCACATCGCGATCTTCATGGACAACAACCTGAAGTTCTACGAAGTCGGCTGGGCGGCCATGCGCTCGGGACTCTACATCACGACGATCAACCGCTCATTGGGTTGCCAGACGAAGCATTCGCGGCTGGGCGCCCCCGGCTGAAGCCGCTCCCACGGTGACGATTACGAGCATGCAAGGGAAAAGGAAATGAGCGACTCTGTACTGAACGAACTCGAAGACGGTGTGCTGACTGTCACCTTAAACGAGCCCGATATCATGAACGCCTTGAGTCCGGGGATCAGCAACGGACTCTACGAGGCGGTGGGGCGCGCATCGAGCGACGACGACGTGCGCGTGATGGTGCTGACGGGCGCGGGAAGGGGGTTTTGCGCCGGCGCAATGCTCGGTGGCGCGGGTGGTGAGGGTGCAACCCCATCGCGAAGCGCAAGACTGGATCGTCGCGGGGGCTCGGGTCGGATGTTCGAGGCGTTCGCCGCGTGCGAAGTTCCGATCATTGCGGCCATCAATGGTCCGGCCGCGGGCGCAGGCTTTGGCATCGCTACATGCTGTGACATCCGTTTCATGGCGGAGTCGGCGCGCATCGGATCCATCTTCATCAAACGCGGGCTGGCGTCCGACTATGGCGCGGCGTACTGGCTCCCGCGGATCGTTGGCATGGCACGCGCATACGAGATCATGTACGACGGCAATCTGCTGACAGCCGAGCGATGCCTGGAGCTCGGTCTTGCGAATCGCGTCGTCCCAGACGATGAGCTGTTGTCTGAAACACAAGCGTACGCACGCACCATTGCCCAGGGACCACCGCTTGCCTACACGACTCTCAGACGCATGCTGATGCGTGCCACCGACATGGAGCTTCCGGAGTTCAGCGAGTACGAGTGGACGAATCAGGCGATGCTGCTGTCGACGAAGGACAACCGCGAGGGCTTTCAGGCCTTCGTGGAAAAACGCGATGCCAAGTTTACGGGCGAATAGGACGGCGTGAGCCTGTCTTCCCCGAGTAGCGGGGGCTATCGTACACTCGAGGATCAGCCCGGGAGGCGCTGATGGCCGACAAACCTTTTCCCGCCTATGAGGGTGACGGGGCGTTTTTCGTGAGCTATGCCCACGAGGATGCGGCTCTCGTCTATCCCGAGATGGCGTGGATCGGCGAGGCGGGCTTCAACCTCTGGTACGTTGCTCTCTACGGCTTGCGTCGCCCTGGGCCGCAATGACGACGCGTTCGATTGGGCCGAGAGGGCAGTTGCGGAAGATCCTCGCGGCTATCTGGGTTGGGTCGAGCTGGCCAACGTGCTCGGCTTGCTCGGACGTACCGATGAGGCGTTGGAAGCGCTAGCGAAGGCTCGAGCGATCGTTCCCACATGGACGCTGGCGCTGTACGAAAAAGGCGCTCGTGTAACGTGGCGGAACAAGGAAGAGCTGGTGGAACCGATGGTGGCGGGTTTGCGCAAGCTCGGCATTGACGAGGACGGCGGCTCTTAAAGGCCGGATTCAACCCAAGCCGCAATGTCGACCTCGGCCGGTACGGGGATGAATATCATTCGCACGGGCCCCTTCAGCACCTGACTCGTGTGCCCACGTCCTTCCACGGTATCTGGCATGAAGACTTCGCCCGGTCCCCAGCGCCGTTTCTGACCGTCGGTGGTACCGATCTCCCACACGCCGCTCAGCATCACGCACAGCTGACGCGTCGGTGCGTTGTGCCAATCCTGAAACGTTCCGGGCGGTGCCTCGTAGACGCGCACCGCGGGTGACGCAAACGCCTCACTGAAGCGAAGCTCGTTGCCCCAGGCGTCAGTGGAGGTTGTCTCTAGCGGGACATCGAATTCGTCGAACGTCGAGCCGCCGTCGTCCGTGGTGTAGAAGCGAGTCACGTGCACAATTTGAACCTCACCTAAGCTTCTCGCTTCGCCTGCATGCGGCGCCGTGCCTCGTCCATCACCCAACGATTGCCTTCGGTGCGCGTGACGTTGAGCTGCATCTCGGCGATCTTCCAACCGTCGTCTGTGCGCACCAGCTTGTCGTCGTAGTAACCGTACATGGTGTAACGATCGCTGCCTTCGGGCGGGCCGGCGTCGATCCAATGCTCGGCACGCATGTGTGCCAATACGCGCGCACGATCGCCATCGATGGTGATGCGATGATTGGTGATGGAGTGCTGGGTGAAGGTGAGCTCGGCGAAAATCCTCGCCTGTCCGGCAACGACACGATCCGTGTCCAGCGGTCGTGGTGCCTGGCCGGTCCACGAGCTCAGGTCGAAGATTACCTCATCCAGAAAGATGGAGCGCCAAAGCTCCCAGTCTCGCGCATCGAGGCCCGTGGCATAGGCCGACATCACATCGGTGATGAGGGCCCGGTCGGTGAGCCACTGCAGTCTTTCGCTCTCGTTCATCGTGAACTCCTGTTACCAGTCATGAATCTCAGGCGCCTAGAGCCCAAGCTCTTCTATTTCCATGCAGGCGCGATCGATCAGGCGCGGCAGGAATTCACTGCGGTCGAGTTCAGGGCGACCGTGGATCCAGCCGAGCAGGACGAGCGAGCGGACCAAGAGAAACATGAGCAGCAACTCCAACGCCGTATTGTCGAGACTACGCTCGGATCGGTACCCCGCGATCAGCGCATCACGAACCGTCTCGAAGTTCCTTTCGCCCTTGTACGAGTAGAGCGCAACCGCAAGCTCGTATTGATGCCAGCCGAACCCCGCATCGTCGAAATCGATCACGTAAAGGTGCTCGTCGTCGACCAGCACATTGTGGGGATGCAGATCGGCGTGTATCAGGCTGTAGATGTTCGGGTCTTTACCGTAGTCGGTCAGCGTTTCCCGGATGGTACTGCGTGCGCTTAGGATCTTTGTGCGTTGCGCGGGCTTGAGCTGCGGCAGTTCCCAGAAGGGACCCCAGAAGGGCGCGTCGCCCATCAAGCCCTCGGCGTCGAATGCGTGCCGCTGGAAATTGGTGGGGAGCGCCCACTGCGTTGCCTGATTGTGAATCCTCGCTGCGATGCTGCCGAGCTGCTCGAAGCGTTGCGCCACGGTCTGCTCGTCGCTTGCTTGGTCGATGATTTGTGCGAGGGGCACCCCGTCGATCCACTCGACGATGCCGACGTTGCGGCTCTCGGCTGAGCCCGGAAACTTGATCGTGGCGTAGCCGTGGCCGTCTCGGGTCAGCAACGGTTCTGGCGCCTCGACGCCCGATGTACGCAAGGCGGCGGTCCATTGTTGCTCGGAGACGAGCTCCTGGAAGGTGTGATAGCCGGGTCGGTGAATGCGAAGTGCAAAGTCTCGACCCGAGCGGGTGTTGACCCGATAGACCGTGTTCTCGGAAGCCGAGACCAGTTTCAGGCCGGCCACCTCTAGCTCCCACGCATCGATGGCCTGTTCGGCCAGCTCATCGAGTCGCGCGATGCGCTCAGCCTTGTCCATGAAGCTCGTGCAGCGTCTCTTGGAGCGCTGTAAGAAACAGGTCTGCGTGGTCCTGCTGAAACACGAGCGGCGGGCGGATCTTCAGGACGTTACCGAGCGCGCCCGCATTACTGATGAGAAAACCCTTGTCTTTCAAGTGGTTGACGACGGTGACGGCGGCTTCCCGGTCCGGGGTCTTGTCGCTTCGATCACTTACCCACTCCAAGCCGATGAAGAGCCCGTGACCGCGGACGTCACCCATGGGCTCGCAGCCTTGCTGCAGCTTTTCGAGCTCGCCGCGCAGGTAGCCACCGACGGTTGCGGCGTTCTGTTGCAGCTCCTCTTTCTCGATGACGTCCAGCACAGCCATGCCGACGGCGGCTTGAAGGGGGCTGGAGGCAAACGTGTTGAAGTAGCGTGTCTGCTTGCGAAACGTGTCGACGAGCTCCGAGCTCGCCGCGCACGCCGCGAGGGGAAGTCCATTGCCCATGGGTTTCCCCATGGTGACGATGTCCGGCACGAAGTCCGTGACCTCGTATCCCCACCACTGACCGGTGCGGCAGAAACCGGCTTGCACCTCGTCGGCAATGAACAAGCCGCCTGCGTCGCGAACGATCTCGGCGGCTCGCGTCATGAACCCGGCTGGGATGTCGGGAAGGCCTTCGTTGGCGAGAATCGGACAAACCAACATGCCCGCGAAGGGGACGTCATTGCGCGCGAAGTCTTCGATGGCCGCGCGCACTTCTGCGAGATAGAGCTCGGTGAGATCCGCCTCGGAGGTGCCTTCCTCGAGGGGTCGATAGCGTTGCGGGAAGGGAATCGATCGAATGTCCGAGCTCGTCTCCCGCCCTGGCTGTCCTGCACGCGTGAGCTTGCCGACCTCGGCGCTGTTGCCGTGGTACCCGGCGTTGGTGCAGATGATCCCTCGGCCGCCGGTGGCCGTACGGGCCATGCGCATGGCCACCTCGTTGGCTTCCGTGCCGGTGCAGGTGAACACGACACTCGTCAGCGGATCGGCATGCAGATCCATCAGGCGCTCGGCGTAGTCGAGAATGCCGGCGTGCAAATAGCGGCTGTGCACGTTGAGTGTGGCGGCTTGACGATGCATGGCCTCTACCACGTGGGGGTGGGCGTGACCCACGCACGGCACGTTGTTGTACATGTCGAGGTAGCGACGGCCATCGGGATCGGAGAGCCAGACCCCCTCGCCTCGAACGATGTTGATGGGGTCCTTGTAGAAGAGCGCTGCGCCGGCGCCTAGAAGGCGCTCACGGCGGGCGAGTAGATCGGCGGTGGTCATGGGGTTCCCCACGAGCGGGTTTCGAGAGGTCCATCCTAATTCAGGACATCCATCTTTAGTCACCTAATTCAGCATCCTAATTCAGCATCCTAATTCAGGACATCCATCTTTCGAAGCATTCTCATCCTCATCCTAATTCAGGACATCCATCCTTCGAATGTGCCGATGGTGGATGTCCCCAAATGAATTGGCCCCAAATGAATCCCAAATGAATTGGCCAGATTGAATTGCACGAGCGCCAATGCCGCAATCGATGACATCGATTGCTCGATGGCGTTCATCTCTGTCCGATGGAGACAGATGCCTTGGTGAATGAGGCTGTTGGAAGACTAAACGGGTATCTGCGTGTGACTAGGTTACGGAAAAGACACCTTCAGGAAAGGACCGATGGGTTCAGAGGAAAACCCATGGGCGCTGTTTAGCAATAGCCCG
>JAPULC010000168.1 GCA_027295305.1 Gammaproteobacteria bacterium | reverse complement strand
TCTTGCATCGGCGCTGAATCTCCCCCAGATGGTGCTTGTCGGTGCGCCTTTGGACGCCCGTTGGTTGCTCGTCGACAGCGAGCGTACGCTGGCGCCCAGACATCCTCAAGCTCTCACCCGCGCCCTGCCCGGGCTCCGGGGCCCTCCCTTGACCTCGGTCTGCACCTTCGCACACCCTAGACGTGTCTGAGGAGAGAGGGAGGATCACATGGGCCTTTCTGCGACAACACCATCAGGAGTGCTCGAGGGCGTTCGGGTCATCGACTTCGGTCAATATATCGCGGGGCCCATGGCGGCGATGCTGCTGGGGGATCAGGGCGCGGATGTGATTCGCGTGGACCCGCCGGGCGGGCCACGCTGGGACACCCCCGCCAACGCAACCTGGAACCGGAACAAACGGAGCATCGTGCTGGATCTCAAGCAACCGGACGATGTGGACCGCGCCCGGCGGCTGATCGAATCGGCAGATGTCGTGATCGAGAATTTCCGGCCCGGCGTCATGGACCGCCTCGGTCTGGGTGCGTTGGGCATGAGTGCCGCGAACCCACGCCTCATCTATTGCTCCATGCCTGGATTCGCCGCAGACGACCCCCGTGCGGAAGTGGCGGCCTGGGAAGGCGTGATCGGAGCGGCGACGGCGACCTATCGGGCACACGAGCGCACCGGTCGTCCTGTCTATACCGCCATCCCCGTCAGCTCGGTCTACGGCGCATTCCAGGCAGCCGTATCGGTGGGCATTGCGCTCAATGTGCGAGAGCGTGATGGCGTCGGCCAGCAGATAGAGGTCCCGCTCTTCGATGGCACCTTTGCCGCCATGGGTTACCGAGTGTCCCGGATCCACAATGCACCGGCGATGGATCCCGCAATGTTGCGCCGTATGGGCGGCCTCGGTGGGCAGCTCGAATGCAAGGATGGTCGCTGGGTGATGTACATGGGTGGCAATCTGCGCGCTCGGGACTTTCTCGAGGCCACGGGCGCCGCCGAATGGGTGGACGCAGCGGCTGAGGGCAAGATGACAATTGAGGAAGTGCAAGCGCGCACGCAGGCGCTGTTCAAGACGCGAACCGCCAAGGAGTGGGAGGACTTCTCCGAAGAAGTCGCTACCGAATGTGGAGTCTGCCGCACGAGCGCAGAGTGGCTCGAGAACGAGCATGCCCTGGGCTCCGAGATCATCATCGATGTGGCCGACCCGAAACTCGGTACCGTACGTGGCCCCGGCATCAACGTGCGAATGTCGGAGACGCCGGGTTGCGTGCGTTTTCCGAGGCGTCTCCCGGATGCCGATCGCAAGGAGATCCTGACGGAGCTCGATGCGTTACCCACCGATGCGTTACCCACCCAAGGCGTGAGCGAAAACCTCGATGCGACCCTCAGGGCCGCCCTCGACGGCGTGAAAGTCCTCGATCTCTGCATCGTGCTCGCGGGTCCAACTTGCGGGCGCACGCTTGCGGAATTCGGCGCCGATGTCATCAAGATCGACAGTCCATCGCGTCGTATCGGGCGTTTCAATATCGACGTCAATCGTGCGAAACGCAGCATTCTGCTGGATCTCAAAACCGAGGAAGGACTGAAAGTGCTCTGGCGTCTCATCGATGACGCCGATGTCATCGTGCAGAACTTCCGCAACGGCGTGGCCGAACGTCTCGGTTTCGGCTACGAGGCGGTGCACGCGCGGCGCCCCGACATCGTTTATGCATCGCTCAATTATGCAGGTCAGGTGGGGCCCTATGCGGGACGCCCGGGTCACGAGCAGATCGCTCAAGCCGTGAGCGGCATGCAGGAACGATTCGGTGGTGACGGCAAACCGGCGCTTCAGCCCTATGCGATCAACGACTACGGCACGGGACTCATGGGGGCGTATGCCGTCGCGCTTGCGCTGCTGCATCGCCAACGCACTGGAGTTGGGCAGCACGTGGACACCGCGCTTGCCTACACCGCCACCATGCTGCAGTCGTCTCTGATACAGGATTATCAGGGCAAGGTGTGGGACGAGCCGCGCGGGCAACACGTGGTGGGTTCGTCTGCACTGCATCGGGCCTACGAGGCGTCCGACGGTTGGTTCTTTTTAGGCGCACGCGCGTCTGATTTGCAGCGTTTCCCCGAGATCGCGCAGTTCTCCGACTTAGGGAACGGGGCACTGGAGACACAGCTCGAATCGCTCTTTGCCACCAAGACGGTGGAAGAATGGATCGCGGCGCTCACCGATGCGGGGATGGGTGCACAACGCCTGGTGTTCGACCCAAGTGAGTTAGCGCAGGACCCCTGGGTGCTCGAGCGCGGTCTCTGTGTCACCCGCGAGCACGCCGATCTTGGACCGGTCACCACCAATGCCCCGGGAGTGAGGTTGTCGCGAACGCCGGCCGAGCCGGGACGTCCTGCGCCGCAGCCGGGTTCCGACTTCGCGAGTATTCTCGCGGATGCCGGTCTCGAAGGAGAAGTGGAACGGCTATTGAAGGACGGGGTCGTGGCGGAATCCCTCGAGGGGGAATCCGCCTGAGGGCACGCGCGACGATCTACTGTTCGGCGTTTTCGGGAATCTTGTCGCGCCGCGATTGGCGGTTGCCGATGAACGCCTCGAGCCGCACCCGAATGCCCGGGGTGACGTCCCAGTCGTTCTCATCCTTGAATGAGAGCTCCGGGATGAATTCCGCGTATAGCC
>JAPULC010000167.1 GCA_027295305.1 Gammaproteobacteria bacterium | reverse complement strand
CGTCAACACGGTTTCCAGGTGAGTGAGCGCTTGCTCCAGTTCACCCAACTCATCGTTCACGTGTATGCGGATAGCTTGGAACACCCGCGTCGCGGGATGACGGTCGCGTTCCCACCGGGGGTGTGCCCGCACGATGATCTGAGCGAGAGCGAGGGTGCGCTCGAGGGGTCCAGACTCGCGCGCCACCACGATGGCCCGGGCAATGCGACGCGCGAATCGCTCTTCGCCATAGCGCCGAAACACCTCTGCAAGGTCCTCCACCGGGGCACGCGCCAGCCACTCGGCCGCCGTTTCACCCACCGTCGGATCCATGCGCATATCCAGAGGCCCGTCATTGATAAAGCTGAAGCCACGCTGTGCCTCATCGAGTTGCGGCGACGAGACCCCGAGATCCATCACGATCCCCGCAACCTCGCCGCTCACTCGTCGGGTGTCGGCCACCTCGGCAAGCGCCGAGAATCTGGCGTGCACGACCTCGAGCTGGGGCAACCCAAGGTCCGCGGCCGCCCGAATCGCAGCCGGATCCCGGTCCAGCGCCAGCACCCGACCGCTGCGTCCTACCTGCGCCGCAAGTGCACGGGCATGCCCGCCTCGCCCGAAGGTCGCATCGATCACCGTCTGGCCTTCGCGCACGTCCAGGGCCGACAACACCTCGCTCAACATCACAGGTCGATGGCTCTTCACGGGGCAACATTCCCCGTTCAGAGAGCGATGGACCGGAGGGCTTCCGAGGATTCGAGCGCCGCGCGCCCTCCTTCCTCAAGCCACTGATCGCGGCGTTGGAACCACAGCTCTTCACCCCAGATTTCGATCTTGTTGCCCTGACCCAGCAGCACCAGCTTTTTCTCGAGCTGCGCAAACTCACGCAACATGTTCGGCAGCAGCAGCCGGCCGCTGCCGTCCAACTCCACATCGGTGGCATGGCCGATCAGCAATCGCTGTACTCGGCGCGCCGTCGGATCCACGTTGGGCAGGCGTTCGAGGCGGCTCTGTATGACTTCCCACTCGGGCAGGGGATAGAGCAGCAGGCAGCGCTCATCCATGTCGATGGTGACCACCAGGCGCCCCTGGCAATGCTGCACGAGGGCGTCGCGATGTCGAACCGGCATCGCCATGCGTCCCTTCTCGTCGAGACTGATCGCGCTGACACCCCGAAACAAAACTCACTCCCCTGCGGAAAACGCCCCGACTCCAGCCCGAAGCCCTCTGCCCCGAACGAAGGGCGGCCAGATCGCACTCCTGCCTCCATGGAGGCAGGAGGAGTGAAAGATCCAGCCCGGACAGGTATCCCGGGCAGGCCCCGTCGGCCCACAATTACCCACATTTCAACAAGTTTCCACACTATAGGAAGCGATATTGAAAAGTGTCAAGCAAATCGAGGACTTAACTCGCCTTTGCTCGACTGTGCTGGATCTATTGCGCTGGAGATCCGATAGTCGTGAGGTGTATCTAAAACTTCAGTAAAATTAGATGAATGAGGCTCTTACCTCAGAGACTACATGAATTTCTAATGCCAAATCTTCATGAGATTCAGCCTGACGATAATCACAAGGAATGAAAAACTCATGGAAAACTGTGGAAGAAAAGTGGGAGTCGACCTGTAAGCCGGGTTCTGTCGTGAACAGTCATTCATCTGGGATGCGTGTCGCCACGCACCTCTAGCGACCTACCCGAATCCGGTGCGGACCACACCGTGGGATTCCTATTTGGTCTTGCTCCGGGTGGGGTTTACCGAGCCGCGGATGTTGCCACCCGCGCTGGTGCGCTCTTACCGCACCGTTTCACCCTTGCCGGCCCGCCAGCAGGCGGGCTTAGGCGGTCTGCTCTCTGCTGCACTTTCCGTAGGCTCGCGCCCCCCAGGGGTTACCTGGCACCCTGTCCTATGGAGCCCGGACTTTCCTCTAGCACGAGCGTCAACTCGTGCCAGCGACTGTTCGGTCAACTCCCACCGCCAAGGCTACCAGAATCGGCATCGTCATCGCGCCCGCTACGCGCGTCCGCGAGACGCCGATAGAGCTCCCGGGCATCGGCCCCGGTGAGCCTGGCAGCCAGCCGCGCCGCCTGGCGCGGCGGCAGCTCGTTTCCAAGGATCTCCAGGACCTTCTCGCTGTCTCCCGCAAGGACCGGCGATTCCCCGGCCCCCGCCACCACGATCACCAGCTCACCCTTGGTGGCGGCGCGATCGGCCTCCACCGCCTCGATCACCTGATCCAGGGAACCGCGATAAAAGGTTTCGAAGTGCTTGGTGAGCTCTCGCGCAACGGTCACCATGCGGCTTGCGCCCATGCTCTCTCGCATATCGGCCAAGGTTGCCCGCAGCCGGTGCGGCGCCTCGAAGATCACGAGCGTGCGGGGCTCTCGGGCGAGCAGCTCGAGCCGCTCCCGGCGTCGGTTGGCACGCGCTGGGAGAAAGCCCTCGAAAACGAAGCGATCCGTTGCAATGCCGGCAACCGACAGTGCTGCTGGCACGGCGCTCGCCCCGGGGATGGGCACTACCCGCAGACCGGCGTCGTGGGCCGCGGATACGAGTCGATATCCGGGATCCGAGATCAAAGGCGTTCCCGCATCGCTGACCAGCGCCACCGATGCGCCATCGGCTAAGCGTGCAACCAGCTCTGCCGAGCGCTCGTCCTCGTTGTGCTCGTGCAGCGATATGAGTGGGGTGTCGATGCCGTGCCGATCTAAAAGTCCACGCGAGCGTCTGGTATCCTCCGCCGCGATGATATCCACTGCCGCTAGCACTTCGAGCGCCCGCAGGGTGATGTCTGAGAGGTTGCCAATCGGCGTCGCCACGACGTACAAAGTGCCACCCGTCATTGCCTTTCCGTTCCTGTTGGTGATGGGCCTGTTGGCGCTCGCGTCCGGCTGCCAAGTCACCGCACCGGCCTACGAGCCTACATCCCCCACCTTGACGGCGCGCGAGCTTTCTCGAGATGCGATGGCCGAAGCCCAGGAGTTCATCACCAAAGCGAAGCTCGCCCACTCCCCCGAGAAGGCGGATTACCTGATCCGTGCTGCTCAGATTTTGATCGAAGCCGAGCTGCACGAGCTCGTCCCCGAAATTCTAACGGCCACTGCACGTGAGGCCCTCACTATCTCGCAACAGCTCGACCTGCGCTTGCTGAAGGCCGAGCTCGCGCTCGCCCAGGGCAATATCCAGACCGCGCTCATGCTGATGGAGCGACTCGGAGCGCCCACCCATCCCGCGCAGCAACGTGCGGTGGGATTGGTGCGCGCACAGGTGCTGGGAAGCGCAGGCAACCACGTTGCGGCCGCGAGGGAGCGCATGAATCTGTCGCCGCTTCTCACTGCGCAGCAGCGGGAAGCAAACGACGATGCCATCTGGCGCGAGCTTCAAGCAATTCCATGGACCGTTCTCGAGCGGCTTGCAAACGACAGCACCGAGGCGCTCGAGCGCGGCTGGTTCGAACTCGCCGCCATCATGGCCGAGCCCTACTCGGAGCTCGAAGATCAGCTCGCCCTCAGCCAACGCTGGCTCGCACGCTGGTCGCGCCATCCCGCAGCGCGGCGCATTCCAGCGAGTGTCGCCTCGCTTCCCGGATTGGTGGAGCGCCGCCCGAATCACGTGGCGTTGCTGGTGCCGCTGGAAGGAAATCTGGGAGCGGCAGGTCAGGCGATTCGTGATGGTTTCATGGCCGCGCATTACTTTGCGTTCGGAAACGGCGCGATCACACCGGAACTTCGGGTCTATGACACCTCACGCGTCGATCCGGTCACGTTGTACTACGAGGCCATCTCCGCGGGGGCGCAACTCGTGGTCGGACCGCTCGAGAAATCGAAGGTGGGTGCGCTCAACGCGCTTGCCGAACGGCCGGTCCCGGTGCTTGCGCTCAACTATCTGCCAGTCACCGAGGCGGCCGGCGAGCGCTTCTACCAGTTCGGGCTGGCCGCCGAGGATGAAGCCGAGCAGGTGGGCCTTCGGGCGTGGCGCGAAGGTCATCGCAACGCACTCGTACTGTATCCGCAAGGGGAGTGGGGCGAGCGCGTCTCGGGATCGTTCGCAGCCACGTGGCTCGAGCTCGGCGGCGACATCACGGCGAGCTCGTCGTTCGGTGAGCTTTCGACGTTGGACGAACGTGTCGCGAATGCGTTGCTCATCGCCGACAGCGAGCTGCGCGCGAACCGCATTTCTCGCATTCTCGGACAGGAGCCTGAGTTTTATCCGCGGCGTCGAAAGGACCTGGACTTCGTGTTCCTCATTGCGCGTCCTGTGGCGGCAAGAGTATTGAAGCCGATGCTCGCGTTCTACTTCGCCGGCGATCTGCCCGTGTACTCGACCTCACACGTCTATACCGGCACGACCGCCACCTCCCAAGATAGCGATCTCAATGGCATCAAGTTCTGCGACATGCCGTGGCGCATCGCTGACGACCCCATCAAGGCGCAGGCCCAAGCCGGACTCAGGGGCGCTGCCGGGAACTTGAGCACCCTCTTCGCGCTCGGGGTAGATGCCTACCGATTGCATCCACGCCTGGATCAGCTGCTCGCCGATCCGGACAGCCGCTACTACGGGGTCACCGGCGCACTTCGGATACCGAAGGATCAACGGATCAAGCGCGGACTGATGTGGGCGCAATTCATCGAGGGACGCCCCGAAGTGATGCCCATGGTGGTGAGCGGGAGGCTCTGAGGTGCGCAGCAACTCGCGGCAGGTGGGCGCAAGAATGGAATCCTCGGCCCGCGCGTTTCTCGAACGCGAGGGACTTCGATTCGTCGAAGGCAATTTCCGCTCGCGCTTCGGCGAGATCGACCTCATCATGCGCGACGGCGACACCATCGTGTTCGTGGAGGTACGCCACCGCAAAAGCAACCGATTCGGCACCGCCGCCGAGACGGTGGACCGGCGCAAGCAGCTCAAGCTCATCCGCACGGCGCAGTACTATCTGCGACGCCACCCGCGCCTCGTCGAGCGTCCGTGCCGCTTCGACGTCGTCGCCACATCCACGCAGGAGGGACAGATCGACCGATGGATTCGACACGCATTCGTGGTAGAACAGTCTTGAACCCATGGTAAAACAGTCTTGAACCCATGGTAAAAAAGTCATGAACCAACCCATATTTTTGACAGTTCGATGCTGCGCGCTGATGGCGCTGCTGGTCTGCGCGGGATGCGCTGCGATCGTCGGCGAAGAAGAGCCGGGCGAACGCACGCGGGGTACGCGCATCGACGACGATCTCATCGAGACTCGCGCCAAATCGAACATCAAGCACGCCGATCCCGAGCTGAAGAAAGCGAACATCGAAGTTGCCTCGTTC
>JAPULC010000166.1 GCA_027295305.1 Gammaproteobacteria bacterium | reverse complement strand
TCAGAGGAAATTCGCCCGGACGGCGAATTTCCGGACAGACAAGCTAGTTCCTGTCCGGACAGGAACTAGCGCTCCGGGACCGGGATGTCCCGGCAGGGCCGCTTTTGCGGAGCCTTTTGCGGAAGAGCTGCGCAGCAAAAGAAAGGGCCTGGGAGCGAAGGCGAACTTGCTTCGCCGCAGCGTCAGAGGAAATTCGCCCGGACGGCGAATTTCCGGACAGACAGATACCTAACCTAACCAGACGCGGGCGTTGCGAAACATCCGCATCCAGGGGCCGTCTTCACCCCAATCGTCGGGATGCCACGAATTGCTCACCGTTCGAAACACGCGTTCGGGGTGCGGCATCATGATGGTGACCCGGCCGTCGCGATTCACGAGCCCCGCCACGCCTGCCGGCGACCCATTGGGATTGAATGGATAACGCTCTGTCGGCACGTGGTGATGATCGACATAGTGAAGCGCCACCTGCCCCGCCGACGAGAGCGCATCGAGGGCACCCTCTGCAAACTCGGCGCGACCTTCGCCGTGTGCCACGGGAACCGGAATGACGCTGCCTGCCATCCCTTCGAGGAATACCGATGGCGAGTCGACGATCCGCACTAGAAGGCTGCGGGCCTCGAACTGCTCCGAGAGATTACGAACGAAGCGCGGCCAATGCTCCGCACCGGGGACCAACTCCTTCAGCACCGAGAGCATTTGACAGCCGTTGCACACACCGAGGGTCAAGGTGTCGTTGCGCGAGAAGTAGCGCTCGAACTCTTCGCCGGCGGTCGAGTTGAAGCGAATGGACTTCGCCCATCCACCGCCACCCCCTAGCACGTCACCGTAGGAGAACCCCCCGCATGCAGCGAGGACCCGAAAGCGCCCCAGTCCAACGCGCCCCTCGATGATGTCCGACATATGCACATCCACTGCATCGAAACCCGCGCGATGAAAAGCAGCCGCCATCTCCACATGGCCGTTGACGCCCTGCTCGCGGAGCACCGCGACCTGCGGCCGCGGGTTGCGCTGGATGAACGGTGCGGCGAGATCCTCGTTCGCATCGAATGTGAGCTCGCTCGACATTCCCGGGTCGTCGACTCCGATGAAGTCGAACTCTTCGCGTGCGCATTGCGGAGTATCGCGCAACGCCTGCATGCGAAAGCTGGTCTCGCACCAGAGGTTTTGCAGATCGGCGCGCGAGCGCTCGAGCACCACGCGTTCACCCCTGCGCATCGCAATCACTTCGTCATCCGTGGGCGCGCCAATCACCTGCACGCAATCTTCGAGGCCGACGTCCTTGAACGCATGGAGCACCTCGTCGACGTGCTCGACATCCACCTGCAGCACGGCGCCAAGCTCCTCGTTGAACAACGTCTCGAGCACGTCACCCTCGAGCTCGATGGCAAGCCCCATCCGCCCGGCAAACGCCATTTCCAGCAAAGTCACGAGCAGACCACCGTCAGAGCGATCGTGATACGCAAGAATGCATCGCGCCTCGGAGAGCCTTTGAATCGCCTCGAAGAAACCCGCGAGATCGTCGGCAGAGTCGACGTCGGGACACTCATCGCCCAGTTGGCAATACACCTGCGCCAGCGCACTACCGCCCAACCTGCAACGCCCGCGCCCGAGGTCCACGAGCAAAAGGCGCGAGTCCACACCGCGCTTCAACTCGGGTGTGAGGGTTTTGCGCACATCCCGAACCGGTGCGAATGCCGAGACGATGAGCGTCAGCGGCGAGCTCACCGTGTACTCGCGCTCGCCCTCGGTCCACTGCGTCTGCATGGACAACGAATCCTTGCCCACCGGAATGGCAATACCGAGCGCGGGACACAGCTCCAGCCCGACGGCCTTGACCGCGTCGAATAGTGCCGGGTCGTCGTCGCCGGCGCTCGCCATCCAGTTGGCCGACAGCTTGATGTCCTCGAGCCTGGCGATCGATGCCGCAGCCACGTTCGTCAGCGCTTCCCCCACCGCAATGCGCGCCGACGCGGCAGCGTCGATCAACGCGTTCACCGGTCGCTCTCCCATTGCCATGGCTTCACCACGATGTCCGGTATATCCGGTCAGGGTGACTGCCACATCCGCGACCGGAACCTGCCACGGACCCACGAGCTGGTCTCGCGCCACCAATCCGCTGATGGACCGATCGCCGATGGTGATGAGAAAGCTCTTGCTCGCCACCGCGGGGAAGCGCAGCACGCGTTCCACCGCTTCTTCCAGCGCCACCTCGGTTAGATCGAGGGCGTTGTGTGTCGTTGGCCGATGAGTAAAGCGGCGCTCCATGCGGGGCGGCTTGCCGAAGATCACGGATAGCGGCAGATCCACGGCACGACACGCAAATGCTTCATCATCCACCTGCAGGTGTCGATCCGCGGTGGCTTCGCCCACTACGGCATACGGGCAACGTTCGCGTTTGCACAACGCATCGAATCGATGCATCCCATCGCGTGCCACGGCCAGCACGTAGCGCTCCTGTGCTTCGTTGCACCAGATCTCCAGTGGGGACATGCCTGCGTCCGCAATCGGCACGTCCCTGAGCTGAAAGCGGCCGCCGACGCCACCGTCACTCACCAGCTCCGGAAGCGCATTGGACAATCCCCCCGCACCGACGTCGTGAATCAATCTGATGGGACTGTCCTCGCCAAGCGCGTTGCAGGCGTCGATCACCTCCTGACAACGCCGCTGAATCTCCGCGTTGTCCCGCTGCACCGAGGCGAAGTCGAGTTCCTCCTCACTTGCCCCCGACGCCATGGATGACGCTGCGCCGCCACCAAGCCCGATCAACATCGCGGGCCCACCGAGCACCACCAACCTGTCACCCGGTTCGATCGATTGGGCTTCCACATGCACGGGCCGCACGTTGCCGAGACCGCCGGCGACCATCACCGGTTTGTGATAGCCGCGAGACTCGGTGCCCGCGCGTGCCAACGGTTGTTCGAAGGTGCGGAAATATCCTGCCAGCGCCGGCCGGCCGTATTCGTTGTTATAAGACGCAGCGCCGATGGGACCTTCGAGCATGATCTCGAGGGGCGAAGCGATGCGCGCCGGACGACCCACACTGCGCTCCCAGGGTTGGACGAACTGCGGAATCTCGAGATGCGACACCGTGTATCCCACGAGTCCTGCTTTCGGCTTCGACCCGCGGCCCACCGCGCCCTCATCTCGAATCTCGCCTCCCGAGCCGGTGGCCGCGCCGGGAAACGGCGCTATGGCCGTAGGATGATTGTGGGTTTCCACCTTCATCAACATGGGAATCGCTTCGGTGTGGAATGCATAACGATGGGTGATCGGATCGCACATGAAGCGTTCATCCTCGGGTCCTTCGATCACCGCCGCATTGTCGGAATACGCAGACAAGATCCCACGGCCGTTGATGTGCCGATGGGTGTTCTTTATCATCTCGAAGAGCGTTTGCGCGAATGGCTCGCCGTCCACGTTCCAGCTGGCATTGAATATCTTGTGGCGGCAATGCTCGGAGTTCACCTGAGCGAACATCATGAGCTCCACATCGGTGGGGTTGCGCCCGATCTCCCGGTACGCCTCCACGAGGTAGTCGATTTCCTCGACGTTCAACGCGAGCCCCATCTGCACGTTGGCGAGCTGGAGCGCCCCACGACCGTCCTCGCCAAGGTCCACCGTCGAGAGCATCGCGGGGGGATGCTCGGCAAAGAGGGCCTCGGCGCCTTCACTGTGGAAGTGAGCCACCTCGGTCATGCGATCGTGAAGCACGCTTGCAAGCGCCGATGAATTCACGACGGGCTCAAAGCTCTCCAGAAACCAACGCGTGGCGCGTTCCACACGGTTCACCACCGTCAGTCCACAGTTGTGACAGATATCCGTGGCTTTGCTCGACCACGGTGAGATGGTGCCCGGACGCGGTGTCACCAGGCAGAAGGGGTCCGCCCAGGTATGCGACGCGTGGCTTGGGCCGTATCGTAGAAGCTCCTCCAGCACCTGACTCTCGGCACCCGTGAACTCGCGACTGACGTGCACCAAATGAACGAAGCGCGCACGCACGTCTTCGATGCGCGGATCGACGGTGCGCAAGGCGTCGAGAAATTTCTGGCGGCGGAACGTGGAGAGAGATTCGGGGCCGGAGAACTCGAGAATCTGGCCGCTCATCTAGTGCTGTAGTGGCCTGCCACTAGTGCGTTCCTCGTAAAGCGCGATTATACAGTCATCTCAGCGGCGGGCCGAGAAGAACTCCTGCATGAGTGCCTCGGCTTCATCGGCCAGGATTCCTGCAGTCACCTCCACTCGATGGTTGAGATGCGGATTGGCGAGCACCCGCGCAGTGCTCTCGACTGCCCCCCCGCGGGCTTCGGTGGCACCGAACACGAGATGCTCGACTCGGGCATGCACGAGCGCTCCCGCGCACATGGTGCAAGGCTCGATCGTGACGTAGAGCGTGGCGCCGGGAATACGATAGTTACCTGCGCTGGCGCACGCATCGCGAATCGCAACCAGCTCCGCATGCGCGCTGGGATCGTGCTTTGCAACGCATTGATTGGATCCGCGCCCAACAATCTCGCCATCACGAACGACTACCGCGCCCACCGGGACTTCACCTGCGCGACCAGCGGCGTCGGCAAGCTCGAGTGCCTCGCGCATGAAGCCGAGGTGCGCGCTCACGACGTCGCCTCACGCAGGAAGTAGATGTAGTCGAGCACCGGCCCAGGATGCCCGAGCCTGGTGAGAAGCGCGTGTGTCTGTCCCCGGTGATGGGTCTGGTGATTGAACAAGTGGGTGAATATCTCGACTCGCGTGTTGCGCTCCTCGCGACCACTCCCGGTTCGATAACTCACCACTTCAGCGAATGTGCTCTCGCCGTGAGCTTCGATCAGGCCGACGAGCCCGTCATCCTCCTCCGCACGCGCCTGCCTCAGCTCTTCGAAATCATCGAACAGAACGGAGTCCAGCTCAGGGGGCGGTCCAGATCTCCCCTTTACACGGTCGAGCCACAAGCGGTCCACCAGAAGCAGGTGATTGAGCGTCGCATGCACCGACCCGAAGAATGCGGCGAGATCACGTCGATACGCATCGTCGGACAAGGTTGCTGCGCCATCGTATAGACGTTCGTTCGCCCACCGGTTGTAAGCGGCAAGCTTCGCGAACTCCTCCTTCACTCCCATTCGATGGTTGCCGGCGGTTTGCTCGAAATGTCGTACACCACACGCGAGATACCCGCTATCTCGTTGATGATACGGCTCGACACCGTCGCAAGCAGATCGTACGGCAGATCCGCCCAGCGTGCCGTCATGAAATCCGTTGTCTCGACCGCGCGCAGCGAGATCACGTACTCGTAGCGCCGCGTATCACCCACGACACCGACGGATTTCACCGGCAGGAATACCGCGAACGCCTGGCTGACCTTGTCGTAATAGCCGGCCCGGCGAAGCTCTTCGATGAATATCGCGTCGGCACTCCGAAGAAGATCCGCGTATTCCTTCTTCACTTCGCCGAGAATGCGCACGCCGAGACCCGGGCCGGGAAACGGGTGGCGCTGAACGAGATGGTCTGGCAACCCCAGCTCGAGTCCGATGCGGCGCACCTCGTCTTTGAACAGCTCTCGCAACGGCTCGACCAGGGGCAGCCGCATCCGCTCCGGAAGGCCTCCGACGTTGTGGTGGGATTTGATCACGTGGGCCCTGCCGTGCTTCGATGCGGCGGACTCGATCACGTCGGGATAGATGGTCCCCTGCGCAAGCCACTTCACGTTGCTGATCGCGTCGGCTTCGCGCTCGAACACCTCGATGAACGTGCGTCCAATGAGTTTGCGCTTCTCCTCGGGATCTTCCACGCCTTCGAGGCAACTGAGAAACTCGGACTCTGCATCCACACGGATTACGTCGATGGCGAGAGCGTCGGTCCGTCCCGGAGCGAACGAGTCCATGACCTCCTCGCCTTCGTTCAACCGCAGAAGCCCGTTGTCGACGAACACGCACTTGAGCTGATCGCCGATGGCACGTTGCAGAAGCGCTGCCGCGACACTGGAGTCGACGCCGCCGGAGAGTCCCAGCAGCACTCTATCACCGCCCACCTGTGATCGAATCTGTGCCACCGCATCCTCGACGATGTGGGCTGCCGTCCACAGGCCCTCGCACCCACATATCACGCGCACGAATCGCTCGAGAATCTGCTGGCCCTGACGCGTATGCGTGACCTCGGGGTGAAATTGAAGCGCGAACATTCGCCTGGCCTCGTCCGCCATGGCGGCAATGGGCGCGCTCTGGGTGGACGCGAGAATTCGAAACCCCGGCGGCACTCGGGTGACCTGATCGCCGTGGCTCATCCACACATCGAGCACTGCTTGCCCCGCTTCGGCCTCGTCGGCCAGGCCGTCGAGCAGTTCTCCCGCATGCTCGACGCGCACCTTCGCATAACCGAACTCGTGCTTGTCCGCCGCGAGGACACGGCCGCCCAATTGCTCGGCCATGCTTTGCATGCCGTAACAGATACCGAGCACCGGCTTGTCGAGCTCGAAGAGCGCGTCGGGTATGCGCGGTGTCCATCCGGCGGTCACCGACTCGGGACCCCCAGATAGAATCACGCCTCTCACCTCGGGTGCAGCGAGCAACTCGGCGTCGAGGTCATGGGGTTCAATCTCGCAATAGACGCCAGCCTCGCGCACGCGGCGCGCAATCAATTGCGTATATTGAGAGCCGAAATCGAGAACGAGGATCTTCTCGCGATGTATATCGACCATCAGGTGCTGGGGTAGTTAGGTGGCTCTTTGCTAATGGATACGTCGTGCACGTGACTCTCCTGCAGGGCGGCGGCGGTGACGCGCACGAAGCGCGGTTTGGTGCGCATGGTCCCCATGTCCTTGCATCCGGTATAGCCCATGGAAGCGCGCAGCCCACCCATGAGCTGGTGCACTATGTTTCCCATCGGACCTCTGTACGACACCCGACCCTCGACGCCTTCCGGCACGAGCTTGGTGGGATCGGTATCGGGCTCCTGAAAATAACGATCGGCCGAGCCATAGACGTCTGCCATCGCTCCGAGCGAGCCCATGCCTCGATAGTGCTTGTAGGTACGTCCCTGGTAGAGCTCCACCTCCCCCGGCGCCTCATCGGTGCCGGCGAGCAACCCGCCGACCATCACGACGCTCGCGCCGGCGCAAACGGCCTTGGCGACGTCACCCGAGAAGCGTATGCCCCCGTCGGCAATCCCGGGCACGTCGGTATCGCGAATGGACTCACAAACTTCCGCGATGGCTGTGATCTGCGGCACGCCGATGCCGGCGATGACCCGCGTCGTGCAAATGGACCCGGGGCCGATTCCGACTTTGACGCTGTCCACCCCCGCGTCCACCAGCGCGCGCGCCCCGTCCCCCGTCACGACATTGCCTCCCACCAGGGGCAGGTTCGGATACTTCTGTTTGATCCAGCCAATGCGATCGAGCACGCGTTGCGAGTGCCCGTGCGCGGTATCGACGACGAGCAGATCGACCCCCGCCTCTACGAGAGCGGAGACACGATCGTCGGTATCTTCGCTGGTGCCCACGCTCGCGGCTACGCGCAGCTGCCCCAGAAGATCCTTGCATGCTTCCGGATACATCTGCGCTTTCTTGATGTCCTTGACGGTGATGAGGCCGCGCAGCTCGAATCGATCGTTGGTAACGAGGATCTTCTCGATGCGATGTCGATGCAAAAGCTCGCGAACCTCTACCTCGTTGGCGTCTTCCATGACGGTGACCAGGCGTTCTTTAGGTGTCATGACACTCGAGACCGGCAAATCCATTCGCGATTCGAAGCGCACGTCGCGGCTGGTGACGATTCCCAGGAGATCTTCGCCGCGTACCACTGGGACGCCGGAAATGTCTCGTTTGCGCAGAAGCTCGATCAGCTCACCCACGCTCTTCTCGGGGGAGATGGTGACCGGATCGCGAATGACGCCATGCTCGAACTTCTTCACCGCACGCACTTCCCGTGCCTGGCGGTCGATTTCCATGTTCTTGTGAATCACGCCAACGCCGCCTTCCTGCGCCATGGCAATGGCAAGACGGGACTCCGTCACCGTATCCATGGCAGCGGACATCAACGGCACGTTCAGATCGATGTCGCGCGTGAGTCGGGTTTTGAGGCAAACTTCAGAGGGCAGAACTTCAGAGTAGGCGGGCAGGAGCAGAACGTCGTCGAAGGTGAGGGCGTCGTGGGCAATTCGCAGCATCGGCTGCCTCGCGACTAAAATAAGCGCGCAATGGTAGCGGCGGCCAAGTCCAAAGTAAACATGGCACAAGCCGGATTCGATCGACATATCTACCAGGTGAGCGAGCTCACGCGAGAGGTACGCCTGGTGCTGGAGCAAACCTTCCCCATGGTCTGGGTCGAGGGTGAAATCTCCAATCTTCGCATCCCCGCCTCGGGGCACTGGTACTTCACCCTCAAGGACTCCGAAGCCCAGCTGCGGTGCGCGATGTTCGTCAATCGCAACCGCTTCATTCGACGAGCGCCGCGCGATGGCATGTCCGTCATCATTCGCGGGCGACTCTCGCTCTATGAGGGTCGCGGCGAGTTCCAGGCGATCGTGGAGCACCTGGAGCCGGCGGGTGAAGGGGCCCTTCGAATCGCCTTCGATGAGCTCAAGCGGCGCCTGCAAAGCGAAGGGATCTTCAGCGCGGAGCGGAAGCTCTCGTTGCCGAATCTTCCCCGACACATCGGCGTCGTCACTTCGCCCTCCGGTGCCGCGCTTCGCGACATTCTCACGGTGCTGAAGAGGCGCTTTCCGCGGATTCCCGTCACCCTCCTCCCAGTCACCGTTCAGGGCGACAGCGCGGTGCGAGAGATCGTGCGCGCGCTGCGCATGGCTCAGCTTCTGCCTTCGCTGACACCATCGCCAGCCCTCGACGTTATCATCCTGGCACGCGGTGGTGGCTCACTCGAGGATCTGAGGGCATTCAACGACGAAGCGGTGGCGCTCGCCATCGCCGATTGCCCCATTCCGATCGTCGCGGGGGTTGGGCATGAAGTGGATGTCACCATCGCAGACTTCGTGGCGGACGTACGCGCCCCAACCCCCTCGGCGGCAGCGGAGCTCGTGGTCCCCGATAAGCTGGAGTGGATCACGCGATTCGAGGCAATGGCAGGCCATCTCAGGCGTGCACTCGTCAAGCATCTGCAAGATCGCCGGGCAGCGATTCGGTGGTTGCGCCGAGGTCTTCGCAGCCCCCGGGCACTGCTTCGGGAGCGAGGCCAACGCATCGACGATCTGGACGCGCGACTTCGTTCCGCGTGGGCAGGACATCTGCAGCGCTCGGCCAACCGCCTGCAGATGTCGAAGAGGCGAATGCAATCTCTGCATCCTCAAACTGCCCTCGTCTCCGGCAACAAGCAGCTAGCCGGGCTGGAGCGGCGCCTGAGCATCGCATGGCGTCAACGCCTGGCAACGTGCGAACGCGAATTCGCCGGACTTCGACGTGCGCTGAATGCCGTCAGCCCGTTGGGTGTGATCGAACGTGGCTACGCATTGATCACCACGCCGGCGGACATTGATAGGCGCTACGGTCGCCTTATCAGAAGCACGCGTGAGGTCGAGACCGGCGCCACCGTGGAAGCCCATTTGCGCGACGGCGTGCTGTACTGTCGTATCGAGTCCATTGGCGAGCCCCCGGAGTCCCGATGAATCTCATTGCGATGCTGGTGCTCTGTGTGCTCCCTGCGCTCATACATGCGTTGGAGCTACCGGATGCCGATCCAGTGCCCGGGGGCATCGCAATTCTGGCCCTCGATGTGACCGGCGACGAGGCCCCGCAGGCGACATTCAACGGACGCCCGGTGCTCATCATTCGAGATCGAGTGACGTGGTTCGCCGTGGTGGGGATTCCCCTCGAGACCAGGCCCGGGACACAGGCAATCGAGGTGTCGCATCCTGCATCGGTGACCAAGCTCGCCTTCGAAGTTCACCCCAAGGCATACCGCGAGCAGCATCTCACCATCCAGAATCGTCGTATGGTCAATCCATTGCCCGACGACCTGGCGCGAATTCGCAGGGAAAGCGCAACGATCACGGCCCAGTTCCTGCATTTTCGCGAAGTCACTCCCGCCGCCTTGCGCTTCGACTGGCCGGTGGACGGCCCCATATCCAGCCCGTTCGGACTTCGCAGGGTGCTGAACGGCGAGCCGCGCAATCCTCACAGCGGCCTCGACATCGCGGCCGCCGAGGGAGTGCCGGTAAATGCGCCAGCCGCGGGGCGCGTGACTCAGACCGGTGAGTACTTCTTCAACGGCAACACGATATTCATCGATCATGGCCAGGGCCTAGTGACCATGTACTGTCATCTGAGCAGCATTCAGGTAGAGGCCGGTAGCGAGGTCGTCGCAGAACAGGTGATCGGAGCCGTCGGCCAGACCGGACGCGTCACCGGTGCCCATCTGCACTGGACCGTGAGCCTGAACAACGCGAGGGTTAATCCAAGTCTGTTTCTGCGTGCAAGAGACACGGACGAATGACGAAGATTTGCCGCATCCCGAGGATGGTTGGTGGGATCGGGGCGCGAAACGTCTCATCCCGACTTGCGGAGGCCGGATTGCGCGGTGATCAGGCCCCGCAGGGGTTCCGGCCAAGGATGGCCGGAACCGAGCTACGCGACAGGGATGT
>JAPULC010000165.1 GCA_027295305.1 Gammaproteobacteria bacterium | reverse complement strand
CGCAGAAGAAGTATCTCCAGAAGGTCGCGGAACAGCTCACCGACGCCGGGCGCGACAACATCCAGACGATTCGCGATTCGGGTGAAAAGGCGCGTGATGTGATCGTCACTGCCTTCACCGGCGAGTCCGAAGACCAACCGGCAGAAGACGTCGCCGACGCCGCCTGAGACCGTCAAAGCCTTCTTTCGTTCGTTGTAACCACAACCCTCCGGTGTGTGCGGCGGGTGCTGTCGGAGCGGGCGTGGAGGAGCTGCCCTCTTATGTGTTCTAAAAGAGGGGATGTACAAAGCAGCGACGATCGTCAGAGAGCCGGACAGGGATGTCCGGCGAACGGCAAGCGTAGACAGCACCCGTCGCGCGCGCCGGAGCTTCGTGGAGAGTCCAGCAGAAAAGCGCCGAATGACCTTCGACCTCAACTCAATCGGTCAACGCCTCTCCAGCCGATAGGCCGCTAGCGCAATGGTCTCCAGGCCCCGTGCCTCGAAGCGAGCCTCGGCGGGAAATCCGCCGGCGTGCGCGAACTGTTCCACGTGGAAGGCGCCCCCATAGAGCTCGATCACTTCCTCCTCGGTGACCGAGAACGGCGGCCCCGTCATCGTCCCGCTCTCGTATTCGAAGGTCAGCAGCAAGGTGCGCGCCCCCGACGGGAGCAGACTGCCCATCGCACGCGCGTAGTCGCGACGCCGCTCGGCGGGAAAGGCAAATAACGAGGCGCGATCGAAAACCGCGCCGACGCCTTCGAGATCCACGGCGCTCAATGCGAACAGATCACCGCAAAGCAAGCGATAGCCATCGGCCTCGTACACCTGAAAGCCCCCGTGATCGAAGAGCCGGGGTTCCATACCGGCGTCCGCGAAGAAATCCCGGCAGGCAATGGGACTGAGCTCTACGCCAACTACGCGATGGCCTTGCTCACGCAACCAGTGCATGTCGCGACTCTTGCCGCATAGCGGCACGAAGACCGGACTCTCGGCATCCAGCGCGAGGGATGCCCAGTATTGCTCGAGGAGCGGATTCACCTCGGCCTGATGAAACGAGATCTGGTTCTGCTCCCATCGCTCACGCCAAAAACTATTGGGCCTCAAATCGCCGTCGCTCATCAGAATGCGGCCGCACCACCGTTGTTGCGTGGGTCGCTCATGCCGCGGAGTTCCTTGCCCACGCGCATGACCGAATTGGCATCGCCGATGCCGCGCCCGAATCTTCGCGACGATATCTCCTTGTGGCCGAGCTTACGCAGTATCGCGAGGGTATCCGGAGAGAAGCCGAATTTTTCCACGGTGATCCGATTCGGTTTCCACTGATGGTGAAAGCGCGGCTTGCCCACAGCGTTGGAAAGGTCCATGCCGTGGTCAACGACGTTCATCACCACCTGCAGCACCGTCGTGATGATGGTGGAGCCCCCCGGGGAGCCCGTCACGAGCACCGGTTGGCCCTCCTTGAGCACGATGGTGGGAGTCATCGAGCTCAGCATGCGCTTGCCAGGCTGAATCTCGTTGGCAACGCCACCCAGAAGCTGGAAGCTGTTGGGGGTATTCGGCTTCACCGAGAAGTCGTCCATCTCGTTGTTGAGAAGCACCCCCGTGCCTTCAGCCACGATCTTCGATCCGTAGCCAAGATTGAGCGTCGTGGTGTAACCCACCGCGTTACCTGCCGCGTCCATCACGGAGACGTGCGTGGTTTCCGTCGACTCTTCGCCCCAGGATCCGGCGCCGATGGCTTCGCTGTCCGATGCGTGCTCGTGACTGAAGTCGGCCCAGCGCTGTTCGGCATAGCGTTTCGAGAGCAGCATGGCCATCGGCACCTCGTAGAAATCAGGATCGCCGAGGTGCTCCGCGCGATCGGCATAGGCGCGACGTTCCGCTTCCACCATGTGATGCATCAGCGAAGCGCTGCCATAACCCATCGCAGCCACATCGTAAGGCTCCAGCATATTCAGCATGTGAACCAGCAATACGCCACCAGACGAGGGTGGCGGCATGCTCACGATCTCGTACCCGCGATAGCTCCCACGCACGGGCTCACGCCAACGTGAACGGTAATTCGCCAGGTCCTCCATCGAGATCAGACCCCCGCCGCGCTTCATCTCGGCAACGATGAGCTCCGCGGTTTTCCCCTTGTAGAAGCCGTCTCGGCCCGCGCGCGCGATGCGCTCCAACGTTCGCGCGAGATCGGGCTGTTTCCATACGTCACCGGGCTGATAACTCCCACCCTCCGATGGCGTAAATTTCGCCAGGCTCGCGGGGTAGCGGGCCAACCTCTCACGCAGGCGCGCAAACTGACGGGCAAGATCAGGAGGAAGCGAGAAACCGTTACGCGCAAGTTCGATGGCCGGTGCCAGCACCTGCTTGGGCGATTTCGTGCCAAAACGCTCGAGCACCGCCAGCAATCCATCCACCGTTCCCGGGACTCCCACGGCCAGGTGCGACGCTACGGAAAGACCCCTGACAACCTCGCCATTCTCATCGAGATACATGTCGCGATCAGCCTTGATCGGAGCGCGCTCACGGTTGTCATTGGTGATCACGGTGCCGTCGGTCAGCCTGATCACGAGAAAGCCGCCGCCGCCCAGATTGCCCGCCGACGGATAGGTCACCGCAAGCGCAAACCCGGCGGCAACGACGGCATCGATGGCGTTACCCCCGCTCTTCATCATGTCCAACCCGACGTGGGATGCGATCATCGACCGCGACGCCACCACACCGTGGGTACCGCGAACCGCTTCGGGGCTTGCGCCCCAGGTGGTGAGCGTAGGTAGAAGCAAACCGATGAACAGAAATTTCCGGACGCGCATGGACAGATCCAATCTGAAGTGACGATGAATTCTCATATATAGTCCGGAGCTGAGCAATGCGCGACCCAAAAATGAACGCCGCCGCAATTCAATCCGTGGAACCGAGACGCCTGCGCAGAATTGCGCTCGACGCCCAGGGGTTGCTGCGAAACGCCCCGTTCGGACGCGGCCGCTCCGGCGCACAGAAGGCTATCGAGCACCTCGGCTACGTGCAGATCGACACGATCTCCGTCGTCGAGCGCGCCCATCACCACACCCTGTGGGCGCGGGTACCGAATTATCGCCAGGTGCACCTCGAGCAGCTCGTGCGGGCCGGGAAGGTATTCGAGTACTGGGCCCACGCGGCGGCTTACCTGCCGATGCGGGACTATCGCTTTGCGTTGCCGCGCATGCACGACTACGCGAGCGGACAGACGCGCTGGGTGCGCAGCCGTGACAAGAAGCTGATGAGCGCAGTTCTAAGACGTATTGAGCAAGAAGGCCCACTGCGCGCGCGGGATTTCGAGACGCCCAAAGGCCACAAAGGCGGCTGGTGGGCATGGAAGCCCGCGAAGCGCGCACTCGAGCAGCTGTTCATGGAAGGGCGCCTGATGATCGCGGGCCGCGAAGGGTTCGAGAAAATCTACGACGTGCCCGAGCGCGTGCTCACCGATGACATCGACACCACGATGCCGAGCCCGGATGAGCAGGCGGCGCATCTCGTCGACTCGACGATTCGCGCCTTCGGCTTCGCGCAGTCCAAAGAGTGTGTCTACCACCGTCGCGGCCACGAGATCCGCAAGGACGTAAACCGCGTACTACGCGCACGTGTGGACGCCGGCGCCCTCGTCGAGCTTCGCTGCAAGGAAGGTGATGGCACCTACTTCGCATCGCCCGAGGTCCTGGAGCGATCGGCGCCGCGCACCCAATCCCGTGTGTCCCTGCTCTGCCCCTTCGACAACGTGCTGATTCAACGCGATCGCGGCAAGCGCATCCACGACTTCGACTATCAGCTCGAGTGCTATGTGGAGGCTCACAAACGAAGGTACGGCTACTTCTGTCTTCCGATTCTGTACCGCGACGAGTTCATCGGCCGCATGGACTGCAAGGCCGATCGCAAAGACCGCGTCTTCATCGTCCAGGCCTTGCACTTCGAAGAGGGGCTGAGAGACCTCGAGGCCGTTCTCGAACCCCTCAGCGAAACAGTTAGTGATTATGCCACGTTCAACGGATGCGACCGCATCCGCGTGGTGCGAGTCGAGCCCAGAGCAACGCTTGCGCAGGCGAAGCGGGCCCTCGAAGATCAATAGCCCGCGCGGGCAGCAACGATGTCGTCGTAGAGCGCCTGTGTGAGCTCGGTGAAGTGATCCTCTCGTGACTTCATGACGTAGACGGCACCGTCCACTTGATCGAGATGGTAGGCCTGGGCACGTAGATCGCTCTTCACGAGCTTGAACGTGCCGGTGACCTGCATGTCCTCGAGGATTCGAAGAAAAACCGGTCTCGCATAATGTGGAAGCCCCTGCTTGACGTGCTCGGAGACGGATTGCAGATCGAGCGCTTCGCCGTCCTCGAGCAGTAACGCGGCCATACCGGCCCTGCCATCGGCGCCGGGAATCTCCACACCATATACGTTCGCGAGGCGAATCTGGGGATGCTGGTTGAGTAGTTCCCCCACCTCGTTCGTCGAGCAGTTCTCGCCTTTCCAGCGAAAGGTATCCCCAAGGCGATCGACGAACTGATAATGTGCAAGACCGAACGCGAATCCCACATCCATTCGGCGCAGCAGATCCCCCGAGTTGAACCAGGCATCACCTGTCTCGAACGCGCCGCGAATGATCTTCTGTTCACTCGCTTCCTTGTTGGTGTAGCCCTCGAAGATCGCGGCCTCGTCGATCCGCGAGATCAGAAGTCCGGGTTCGCCCTCCGGGACCGCAATGCAGTGTCCCTGCGGGTCACGTACCACTTCGTCGTTGTCCACGTCGTATTGCACGAGACGCACGTCCATGATGGTGGTCCCGACGGTGCGATCCTTGTTGAGAATGTTGAGAAATCCGGCATTGCCTTCGGTGGCCCCATAGAACTCGGAAATACGCTGGATGCCGAAACGTGACTTGAACTCATCCCAGATGTCCGGACGCAGACCGTTACCCATCACCTTCACGAGCGGATTGTCCGCATCGTCGGGGCGTTTGGGTTGTGCGAGCAGATAGCGACAGAGCTCTCCGATGTAGATGAAGGTGTTGGTGCCTTCCGCGCGCACCTCATCCAGAAAATGGCTGGCGGAGAATCGCCGGCGCAGGAACATGCTCGCCCCGGAGAGAATGGCGGCGCCGAATCCGATGAACAATCCTGTTCCGTGATAAAGCGGCAGGCACAGATAGATGTGATCCGATGGCTTGGTCTTGAGCCCGAGGCGATGACCCAGATAGGCGTTGTTGAGAAATCGCCCATGGCCGACGATCGCCGCCTTGGGCAGGCCGGTGGTGCCGGACGTGAACACGTAGAAAGCGGGATCCTTGCGCTGAATGTGCCGGGTCTGTTCGAGATTCGAGGTCGATCGAGTCGCGATCTCCTCCATCAGGTTTCTGCTCCAGTTGGGTGCAGTCGCCCGCCCACCATCAGGCACGAAGAGATAGTCCTCGCCCTCATTCAGGCCAAGATCGCCTTTCACTTGCGCGATTGGCGAGAGCAACTCTTCGCCAACGACCACCTTGCGCGCCCCCGTGGCCTCGATGCAATGGATGAGAGCGTCCCCCGTGAGATTCGTGTTCAGCAATCCCGCCACCGCTCCCAGCTTGTTGATGCCGACCAGGGTCGCGAGAAACTCGATACGGTTCTCCATCATCATCGCGATACAGTCGCCCTTTCCGACGCCCATTTCCTTGAAGAGATGAGCGATCTGGTTCGCGAGCACATTGAACCCACGCCAGCTCAGCGTGCGGCCTTCGAAGCTGATCATGCGCTTCCGACCGTGAAGCTCCGCGGCCTGCTCCACTACCGACCCGAGGGATTCATAGGCATCCCAGGACTTCGGCTTCTCGAAGCGAAGCGGGATCAGAGGCAGAAATTCTTTCGCTGTGTGGATGAAATCCATCACGCCGCTCATGGGTTGGCTCCTGCACCGATTTCCGGCAGCGCGGAATTCTCCCATAGAATCGCAGCCCGCCTACAACTTTTCGACTTCCGAGCGCGACGTACCCGCAACGGAGACCAGCTGGGGCTTTCTCCGCCCCGACGGGCACTCTGATGTGAAAGAATTACAGGCGTGCTGATGTAGGACAATATTCGGAGCGAAGCAGGAGACCCACCATGACAGACACCAATAATCCGCGATTCATCGTGAGTCACGACTGGCTCGCCGAGCATCTCGACGATTCGAACCTGCGTGTGTACGACTGCACGGTTCATCTCGTTCCCGACCCGCCCCGCGCCTACACCGTGAAGAGCGGCCGCGAGGACTTCGAGGCCGGCCACATCCCCGGGGCGGGATTTCTGGATCTGACGGGTCCGTCCCTTTCCGACCCCTCGAGTGGTCTCAACTTCACCATGCCGTCAAAAGCGCAATTGGAGGAGGCACTGAGCGCTGCGGGTCTCGGCGATGAACACACGGCAGTGCTCTACAGCAGCGGACACATGATGTGGGCGACGCGCATGTGGTGGATGCTTCGCTCCGTGGGATTCGAGACTGCCTCGGTGCTCGACGGGGGCTTTCGCACGTGGCAGGAAAGCGGCGCGAGGGTCAGCACCGATGCGTGCAACTACGCCCCTGCGCGTTTCACCGCGAACCCAAGACCCGAGCGCTGGGCCGACAAGGACGAGGTGCTCGACGCCATCGATTCCGCCACCGTATGCACGATCAACGCCCTTGCGCCGGAGGTCCACAGCGGAGAAGGCGAGATGAACTACGGCCGCAAGGGTCATATCAAGGGCAGCGTGAACGTGCCCTTCGCAAACCTGCTTCAGCGCGGCACGTTCCAGCCCGCCGACGTCCTGAAGACTGAATTCGAGAAGGTCCGGGCCTTCGATCGCGAGCGTGTCATCGTCTATTGCGGCGGAGGAATTTCCGCCACCACCGATGCCCTCGCCCTGGTGATGGCAGGGCATCCCAACGTGGCGGTCTACGATGGATCGATGTCCGAGTGGGTACGAGACTCCGAGCTGCCGATGGAGGTGGGGGAGTAAGTCCCGCCTGCAACTTTTTCCTTTCAGACGGCGACGTACCCGCAACGGAGACCAGGCGGGCTGGGGCCTTCTCCGCCCCACGGGCACTCCGATGTGAAGCGGGCCCCTAAAGGGGCCCTCTAAACCCCTAGCAGATGGCCGATGGCGTAGGTAATCGAGCCCGCAGTCGCGCCGATGAGCAACATCCTGACGCCGCCTCGAAACGCGCGACGACCGGTGAACAGACTGATACACGCACCCACCGCAAACAGCGCCAACCCCGCGAGGGCGGCCGCGAGGGGAAGCGCAGTGTCCTGCGAAACCAAGAGAAACGGCACCAGAGGCAGCACGGCACCGGCTGCAAAGGAGAGAAACGAGAACACCGCGGCACCCGTCGGTGAGCCCAGCTGGTCGGGATCGAGCCCGAGCTCTTCACGGGCAAGCACGTCCAATGCCAGGTCTGGATTGCGCATGAGCGCACGACTCCACTCGCGCGCCTCCGTGAGATCCATGCCTCGCGCCGCATAGATGAGTGCGAGCTCCTCCGCCTCCTCCTCCGGATACTGCTCGAGTTCCTCACGCTCCAGCGCAATCTGATATTCGAAAAGCTCCCGCTGCGAGCTCACGGATACGAATTCCCCGGCGGCCATCGACAACGCCCCCGCGAGCAGTCCTGCCACACCCGTGGTGACGATGATCTCCGGCGCAACCGCTGCTCCGGCGACCCCCATGATGAGGCTCGTGTTCGAGATGAGCCCATCGTTGATGCCGAATACCGCCGCGCGCAGATTTCCGCCGGCAAGCCCGCGATGGCGTGCCCCAATGTCTTCCACCGACGTAGGCATCGGGTGGGGCACCAGCCGGGCGGTAATCCCCGCCCGCGGCTGCTTGTAAATGACCATCCCTCGCACCTTCATGGCGCTAAGGACGGTGCTCAGCTTCCTCGGACCGAACAGATCCAGAAGCGAGCTAACGAGTCGAGCGCGCACCGACGGCCGAAAATGTAACGCCGAAGCATCGAGCTCGCGTGCCCAGATATCGGCTTGCGACTCTGCCGAGCGCGCTAGCTCGGTGAAGAGTTTCTGCCGCTCAGTATCCTGCTCGCACTCCGCCACACGACGATACAACCACGCGGATTGCTTCTCCTCGGTCCAGCTATCCAACGCGTCCATCAGTCATCGCCGCCAGTCGGTCTGTTTCGGGATGGTGCCGGGCACCGACACCGCGAGTGATGGCAAGGTTGGTTAGATTTGACGCTCGCGGCCCTCCCAGAAGGGCGCTCGCACGAGTCGACGCTGAATCTTGCCA
This sequence comes from Gammaproteobacteria bacterium, assembly GCA_027295305.1. Taxonomy (GTDB): domain Bacteria; phylum Pseudomonadota; class Gammaproteobacteria; order Pseudomonadales; family Azotimanducaceae; genus JAPULC01. Next base: position 11,782 of record JAPULC010000165.1, on the reverse strand, counting down.
CTCGGCAGTCGCGGCAGATCGTCCGCGAATTCGATCGACCTCGGCGTCTTGAAGCCCGGTAATCGCGAACGCGCGAACTCGATGAGCTCGCCGGCGAGGTCATCGGAGGCGCTGCACCCGGGCTGCAATTGAACCACCGCTTTGACCTCTTCGCCCCACTCGTCGTTGGGCACGCCGATGGTGCAGCAATCGAGCACCGACGGATGCTTCATCACCTCGTTGTCGACCTCCTGCGGGTAGATGTTCACACCACCGGAGATGATCGTCTCGGCGCTACGCCCGGTCAGAAAGAGCCACCCCTCATCGTCGAGAAAACCCATGTCGCCGAGGGTGAAGAAATCGCCGCGGTAGGACTCGGCGGTCTTGTCCGGTGACTTGAAATACTCGAAGCGACCCGAATCCGGCGCCTTGAAGTAGATGGTCCCTACGCCGCCCTGTTCGACCGCGTTGCCTTCTTCATCCAGGATCATCGTGTCCTCGGGATTCGGCGCCCTGCCCACCGTGCCCGGCTTCGCAAGCCAGGTCTCGGAATCGATGAAATAACCGCCCCCGCCTTCCGTTGCCGCGTAATACTCGAACACGATGGGGCCGAACCAATCGATGATCTGGTGCTTGGTGTGCACCGGGCAGGGTGCCGCCCCGTGCAGCAGATAGCGCAGGCTCGACACGTCGTACTTGGCGCGCACCTCCTCCGGCAGCTTGAGCAGCCGGTGGAACATCGTGGCCACCATGTGCGTGTGCGTAATCTGGTATTGCTCGACGAGCTGGAGGGTCTCCTCGGCATCCCACCCGTCCATCATCACGATGCCGACCCCCATGGCGAGGGGCAAGGTGATGTTGAATGCGAGCGGTGCGGCGTGATAGCCGGGACCCGTGCAAAGCGCACGATCGGTCTCAGGATCGAAGCCCGCGGCCGACATCGAACCGCCGGCCTGCTGCTGCGCGGCGCCGCCACGTCCTTGGAGAGGTCCCGCCCCGGGCTTGCGGTAGACCCCCTTCGGCCGACCTGTGGTGCCGGAGGTGTAGAGCATCTGGCTGCCGCGAATCGGGTTGTCGATATCGTCTGCACTGAGACTCGCGATCGCGCTCTCGTAGTCCTCGAATCCCTCCACGGTGCCCCCGACCGCAAGCTTCAGCTCGCATTTCGGCGCAAGCGCCAGCGCTTCGGCGCCGTTGCCTAGATCGGCGTCGTAGATCACTGCCTTGGCCTCGCAGTTATCCACCACGTAGCCCACCTCTTCGCCGTTGAGATGAAAGTTCACGGGGGTAAAACGAATGCCGCTGCGCAAGGCTGCCGCATAGACCTCGATGAACTCCGGGCGATTCTTCGACACCACGGCGATCGAGTCGCCATCGCCAATTCCGTTTGCACTGAGAAGCCTCGACAACTGATTGGCCCGGGCATTCAGCTCAGCGAACGTGCGCTCTCCGTAGTTGGTCGCGACAGCGAGCTTGTCCGGCCGATCGGATGCATGGAGCGCAAGGCTCATGCCCTTCATGAAAGCTTCTTCGCGCGATAGCCCAGCCATCTCTATTCCTCTCCCCCTCTCATTCTTCCCCTCCTCGAGCCAATGGCAATCCAACGAATCATGATACCCGGGTGCAAAGTCGCTTCAAGTTTCGATGTCATCCAAGGCGATTGGAGCCACCCCGGGCGCCTCCACCCAAACCCCGTCCGCGTCCTCGAACACCACGATTCCATCCAGATATTCCACGTGCCCGTGATCCTCGAGTCGCATGCCCAGAAGCTGCTCACGAAGCATGAACAGGTTGAAATCATGAGACACACCGACAGTGAGCGCAGACTCTCCGGGCGGCAATTTGCTCGCCAGCATCGAGAGCATGATGCGTGCGGCATCCTGTGCGGGGATCACCACGTCCTCTCCTATCCGACGGTCGCACCAGGCCCGGATGAACCCCTGGCCCCCTCCGTGCACATCGCGCATGAGTCGAAACATCTTCCGCTGATCCAGAATGAAAAAGAGCCCCAGGCCTTCCACCACCCGGTGACGCTCCGCCGCGCCGCCCTTTGCGCGGTGGCCTTCGAGAATGAGTCCGGCGGTGTCTACGCAGCGCTCCACCGGGCTCGAATAGGCACGCACCGTAAGATCCGCAGGCAGGCGCTCGCCGAAACTCAATGCCATGCTCCTGCCTTCGTCCGTCAGAGGATTTTCGAGATCGTGGCGCCCCTCCACGTATTCCCGCGCCGCATGACGAACCACCGCCAAGGCCCGGGTGATTCCTCGTCCTCGCAGCGATCCCAGATGGGCGATCATCGCATCGCCGTCGGTCATGAGCGCCTCCTCGCAGGGTGGGCGCACAATACTGCCACATTGCGGTAACATTGCCTGTTCTCGCGCCAATAACTCACTCCAGCGATCAGAACGGGGGGGACCCGAAGTCATGGACCTTGGTATATCCGAGCGCGTCAAGCCGCTGCTGAACGACATCCGTGAGTTCATCGAGAGCCATGTGGTTCCGAACGAGTCCGTCTACGCCGAGCAGATCGAGGCCGGCGATCGCTGGCAGCCAGCCGAGGTGCTGGAGGAGCTGAAGGACAGAGCCAAGGAGAAGGGCCTGTGGAACTTCTTTCTCCCCGACAGCGAGCGCGGCGGCGGGCTCAATAATCTGGATTACGCCCATCTCGCCGAGGTCATGGGCAAATACCCTATGTCGTCCGAGGTATTCAATTGCTCCGCCCCCGACACGGGCAACATGGAGATCCTCGAGCGCTACGGGACCGCAGCGCAGAAGGAGCGCTGGCTTCGGCCCTTGCTCGACGGCGAGATCCGTTCCGCCTTCTGCATGACCGAACCGTATGTGGCGTCATCCGACGCCGCCAACATCTCCCTCGAGGCGAAGCTCGACGGCGACGAGTGGGTGCTCAATGGCGAGAAGTGGTGGTCCTCGGGAATCGGCGATCCGCGCTGCCAGATCCTGATCGTCATGTGCGTCTCGGAGCCCGATGCGGCACGTCACTCTCGCCAGTCGCAGATTCTCGTGCCCCGCGAAACCGACGGCGTCGAGGTATTGAAGATGCTGCACGTGTTCGGATACGACGACGCCCCCCACGGCCACGGCCACGTGCGCTTCACCGACGTGCGCGTGCCCAAGGACAACGTGTTGCTCGGCTCCGGTCGTGGCTTCGAGATCGCCCAGGCGCGCCTGGGTCCCGGCAGGATTCATCACTGCATGCGCTCTGTGGGAGTCGCCGAGCGGGCCCTCGAGCTCATGTGCCGTCGTGCCGTTTCGCGCGAGGCCTTTGGCAAGCCGATCGCGGAGCTCGGCGGCAACTACGACGTGATCGCCAATGCACGCATCAACATCGACATGGCACGCCTTCTGACCCTGAAGGCCGCCTACATGATGGATACGGTGGGCAACAAGATCGCGCGCAGTGAGATTGCGCAGATCAAGGTGGCGGTGCCCAACATCGCGCTCAAGGTCATCGACGACGCCATTCAGATGCACGGAGGCATTGGCGTGGCCCAGGTATATCCCCTGGCGAAGATGTACGCCAGCATGCGAACGCTGCGGCTCGCCGATGGCCCGGACGAAGTGCACAGGCGAACCGTGGCGCGCATGGAACTCGGTAAATACCCCGAAGCGGAACCGCCGAAAGTCGATTGAAGCTCGAACATTGACTCGACACACGTAAAGAGGAACAGACATGGGAAGACTTGACGGAAGAATCGCGGTCGTCACCGGCTCCGGGCGTGGCATTGGAGCCGAGTGCGCGAAGCTGATGGCAAGCGAAGGCGCGAAGGTGGTGATCAATGATCTCGGCGGCTCCACCGACGGCACCGGTGCCGCCAGGATCGCCGACGAGGTCGTCGAAGAGATCCGCGCCGCGGGGGGTGAAGCCGCCGCGAACTATGACTCGGTGGCAGACCCGGAAGGCGGTCAGGCCATTTTCCAGACCGCCATCGATGCGTTCGGCGGGCTCGACATTCTCGTGAACAATGCGGGCATTCTGCGCGACAAGACGATTTTCAACATGGAAGAAGCCGATTGGGACGCGGTGCTAAACGTGCACCTGAAGGGCCACTATTGCTGCTCGCGCCCGTTCGCCAAATATATCCGCGAGAACAACCGCACCAATTGCCGGATCATCAATTTCTCGTCCACGTCGGGGCTCTTCGGAAACTTCGGACAGGCGAATTATGGCGCGGCGAAAGCGGGCATTGCGGGCTTCACCCGTGTGCTTGCACTCGAGCTCGCGAAATACGGCACGACGGTCAACACCATCTCGCCCGGGGCACTGACGCGGATGACGATTCCACTGCGCGAGGCCCGGGGCCAGCAGGTGCTGGAAACGGACATCGACTCCGGTGGACCGCAACACGTCGCGCCCCTTGTGGCGTGGCTGGCCTCAGAGGACGCAGCCGGGATCTCCAACCAGATTCTCCACGCCGCGAGCGGTATGATCGGCATCATGCAGCAGCCGAGGATCATCAAGTCCTTCCGCAAGAAGAGTGGTGCCTGGACCCTCGACGAGCTGGATGATTTCATTCCGCAGCTTCTCGAAGCCAGGCAGAAAAACGACGAAGCCGCGCAGAAAACCGGCGAGGTAATCGAGGTCTGACGGGTAGCCCGCACATCGACGGATGCGGGGCCTCTTCTGGCCCCGCTTTCGTCATGGGGGTTTCCGATCGGAGAATGGCATGAACGGCGTCAAGATCGAAATCTACGACACCACGCTTCGCGACGGGAACCAGGGCGAAGGCGTCAATCTGAGTCTCGGGGACAAGCTCGATATCACCCTGCTCCTGGATCAGATGGGCATCGACTTCGTCGAGGGCGGCTGGCCAGGGTCCAATCCCAAGGACGACGAGTACTTTGCCCGGGTGAAAGATCTCGACCTGACGGCGACCAGGATCACCGCGTTCGGCTCCACCCATCGCGCCGACGTCGCGCCTTCGGAAGATTTTTTCCTGCAGAAGCTCATCGCGGCGCAGACCGATGTCGTGTGCGTATTCGGAAAGAGCTGGGATCTGCACGTGGAACAAGCCCTGCGCGTATCACCGGAGAAAAACCTCGAGATGATCTCCGGCTCAGTGTCCTATCTGATAGAGCAAACCGCACGTCCTGTGTTCTTCGATGCAGAGCATTTCTTCGACGGATTCAAGAGCGACCCGGGCTATGCACTGGCCACGGTGGAAGCCGCATGCGATGCCGGTGCAGCGCGAATCATCCTGTGCGATACCAACGGCGGTGTGTTACCGCACGAGATCGCCGAGGCCATGCGTGCCCTCAAAGAGCGGATCAAGCAGACCGAGCTTGGAATCCACGTGCACAACGACGGCGGCCTCGCGGTAGCCAATACGCTCCGGGCCATCGAAGAAGGAGCGATTCAGATCCACGGCACGATCAATGGCATCGGCGAGCGCTGCGGGAACGTGGATCTCACGTCGATCATCCCCAATCTCGAGCTCAAGATGGGCTATCGGTGCTTGCCGGAGGGGAAACTCCAGGGGCTCACCAAGCTGAGCCGAAAAGTCTGGGAACATCTGGGCAGAGATGGCCCCCTGGGTCAGCCGTTCGTCGGTCATTCGGCTTTTTCCCATAAGGGCGGCGTGCACGTCAGCGCCGTGCAACGTAATCCCGCGACCTATGAGCACATCGATCCCGCCATCGTCGGAAACTCGAGAAGGATTCTCGTGAGCGAACTCGCGGGTGGCTCGAACCTTCGTGCGAAGCTCGCGAACCGTTATCCCGAGATCGAACAGTCCGGAGCGGTGAGAACGATCCTCGAAGAGGTGCAGGACAAAGAGCACAAAGGTTACTCGTTCGAGAACGCCGACGGGAGTCTCGATCTCGTCGTCCGAAAGGCCATCGGCAAAAGCGAGACGTGCTTCGAGCCCCTCTACTACCGAATCTACAGCCCGAGCAACGAAGAACACACCGACAGCGACGGCATGATCGAGGCGTCGGTGAAAGTACGGGTGGGAGACGAGACCCGGCTCTGTGCTGCAGAAGGAAACGGTCCAGTGGATGCGCTGAATCTCGCCCTTCGTCAGGCACTGGTTCACAGATATCCAGTGCTCGACGACCTGCACCTCACCGACTACAGCGTGCGCGTAATCAACAGCACCGAAGAGACCGCTGCGAAGGTACGGGTGAACATCGAGCACGTCTTCGAGGGTGCCGCGTTCGGAACGGTGGGCGTCAACGTCGACATCATCAAGGCAAGCTGGAACGCACTCGTGGACGCCTACCAGTACGCGCTGCTACAACACGAGGAGTTCATCGCAGAGCTGCCACGGGAGCAAGAGCGCTCAAAACCAACCTAGGAGCGGCTTCCCGTGTGGGAGCGGCTTTAGCCGCGAATCATGGGCTTGGCGGGTTGAAAGATTCGCGGCTAAAGCTGCTCCTACAGGGGTTTTTCGAGATTCGCCCTTTAGAAATAGAAGAGGTAGCGCACGAAGGAAAGCGTGCCACTCCCCACCGTGGCATCGGGCGTCGTGAAGACACCGCCGAACTCGTCGCCTTTGCTACCCGTCGGCCAGACGACGCCTGCTTCGAGCCGATGATGATCTCCGGCATCGTAGACCAGTGTCGTCTGCAGCAGGACACTGGGATCGGTGAGGTTCGTGATCGCCAGCAGACTCTGGGTGAGGAGTGGATGCCACTGATACGATGCTCCGACGGATGCATAATGGCGCGCAAGGGTGAACACCTCCCCGCGCGTGAGCCGCACCCGAAGCGCCGGAGCGATGTTCAGAATCGAATCGGGGGTGCGTGAGGAGCCAAAGCCGTTGCGGTAATACTCGGCGTAGAGGTACAGCATGCGATTCCACACACCGACGCTGTAGTCGCCGTTCACGACGGCCGAGTGCTTCCAATCCCCCCCGCTGAGGCGCGTTCCTACCCACTGTGCACGGATCACCGCGCCCTTGACCGGCACGATCAAGCCAAACGCGTAGACCTGATCGCGATAGTGCTTGGCGGCAATGACGTCGAGCTCGATAGGCCCGGCGAAGCCATGCCACTTCCCCCCGACCGATGCGCTGGCGCCGCTGAAATCCCCATCTTCGTTGCGCCGCCCCACCGCGATGGCCTGCAGATCGCTGCCGTTACCCAACAGATATTGAGCAAGTGCAAGATCATCGCCCGGCTTGTAATCACGATCAGTATCGGTGGGCGCGAAGGGATTCACGAAATCCGCGGGCTGAAACACGATCCCGTATCCCCAGCTTACGGCCTGTCTTCCGACGCTCACGCTGAGGTCCCGGCGCCGGTACTCGAGCGCGAGACGATCCAGACGATGGGTCACCCGATGCCGACTCCCTTCGGCGAGCTCCCAGGTCAGGTCCCACAAACGGCGGTCGTCGTCACGCACCCGCGTATCGACGCGAGCCGCGGGAATGCCACGCGAGTCACCACCGAGGAAGGTCAGCTCGTGGTCGAGAAGAAACGTCCACGCACCCTGGCGGTGATTGAACACGTTTCGCAGGTCGACGGAGTAATCCTGTTGCGGGCTGCCGTTGAGTTGCTTGAGCAGCGCATGGTCCGGAAACACCGTATTGCTTGCGAAGCCCTTCAGCCGACCCTGCCACTCGACGGCATGGCTGGGAGCGCAAGCTAGACAAAGAAGAACCACGAGGGCACGGGCTCGGTGTGGGAGCGGCTTTACAGAGTGTTGGAAAAGCCGCATGGGGCGTCGCCAGACCTTCCGGAGTTGCCACGAACTTCTGCGATTCTCAAGCTGCCTCGGCCTTCCCGTCATCGCTTTCGATCGCACCATCGTGCAGCTGAATGTGACGCGCGGCAAACGCCATCACGTTGGGGTCATGAGTCGCCGTCAAAATGGTGGTCCCGAACTGCGTATTCAGTCGTTTCAAGAGTCCAAGGAGCTCCTGCGTGGTCACCGAGTCGAGGTTCGCGCTCGGTTCATCGGCGAGCAGTAAGACTGGTCGGCTGACGATCGCTCGCGCCACGGCCACGCGCTGCTGCTGGCCCCCCGACATGTCCGCAGGGCGACGATCCGCAAGGTCCGCGATCCCGACTTCCTCCAGCATGTCGAGTGCGCGTTTGCGACGCTCGCGCGCGGCGACTCCCTGGAGCTGCATGATGAATTCCACATTCTCCCGCGCCGAGAGCACGGGAATGAGATTGTATGCCTGAAACACGAAGCCGATCTTGTGAAGGCGCAGATCGGCGAGCTCCGATTTCGACATATCGTTGAGCTTCTCGCCGTCGATCAGGACTTCACCCGTCGTCGGCCGATCGAGAGCCCCGACCACATTGAGAAGCGTCGACTTACCCGAACCGGACGGACCTGCCATGCTGACGAACTCACCCGAGCGAAGCTCCAGATCGATGCCTCTGAGCGCGTGCACCTCGACGCTGCCCTCTCCGTAGACCCGGGTGATCTTTCTGCACTCGACGACGACGTCGCTCATGTCCGTTCCTCTCACTCCCTTCTTTGATAAGACGCTGAAGGCTCCTAATGTCTGTGCATGGCGTCCAGCGGATCGAGCCGAACCGCGCGCCATGCAGGATATAGGCTGCCAACGAAACCCAGACCCATCACGAGGACGCAGATGGTGATGACATCGGAGAGCAACAGTTCCGGCACGAGCAGTGTGCGAAAGTTGAAGAACTCAACGCCTTGCGCCCACCGTGACAGATCGATGCCATCGGCAAGCCATTGCACCAGGCCAAGACCCAGCATCACGCCCAACACCGTGCCCAAGCCCACGATCAGCAGCGATTCGATCACCACCTGCACGACGATCCCGGCACCGCCCATCCCGAGCGCATGCAGCAATCCCAGCTCCCTCACCCGCTCGAGCACCGCATTGATGAGCGTGTTCATCAGGCCGAAAGCGAGTGCCAGCAGCATGATGGAGTACCAGATCCAGATTCCCATGTCGGCGTATTCCGTCATCGCCGCGGCCGCCGGCTGCAGCGTCCTCCAGCCCGCGACGTCGTATTGCGGCAGCGCGCCTTCGATCTCTCCCAAGAGCCTGGCTTCGGTGTCCTCGTCTCCATCGGTCCTCACGGACACTTCCGTCACGCCATCGATCTCGAGCAGCCTCTGCAATGCGGCACGGCCGGTGAAGGCAAAGATCTTCTCCAGCCCTGTACCCTCGGCATCGTAAACACCGGCAATACGCATCCCCGCTTCGCGTGTCGTGCTGTCGGCACCCTGAGTCATCATCACGATGCGTTTGCCCTTCCGGGTTTCGAGTTGGCGGGCAAGCTCCGCGCCGATCACAATGCGGGCATCGTCGGCAGACGAGAGCGCCTCGCCATCGATGGCCACCTCACCGAGAAATGACAGATCGGCCTCTTCCCCGGGCTCCACACCCACGAGACTCACCCCCCGAGTCTCACGCTCCGACATGAGCACTGCCGGGACCACGACGCGCTGCGTCCAGAGCAGCGACGATTCGTTGTCCAACAGCGCGGTCAAGACCTCAGGGAGCACGAAGCTGTAACCCACCGATGGATCGTCGCGGTAGCCCGCGGCATGCACCTTGATATTCCCGGTGAGATTCTTGATCACGTCTTCCACCATGCCCGACTGCCAACCACGCAGCATCGCATCGATGAACATGAGCCCGCCGACGCCCACGGCTACCGCGAGACACAACATCCCGTTGCGCCGCCGGTGACGCCAGAGATTTCGCCAGCCGAGTTGAATCAGCAACGTGAGCTTCATGACTCCGGCCTCAACGCTTCAGTAGGCTCGATACGCAGCACCTTCAGCGCGGGAAAGAATGCCGCAAGCTGGGTCGCGAGCAACATCACCACCGAAGCCACTATCACTGGCGCCCAGGTCAACGTGGGGTGCAGCCGGCTCGGCATCTGAAACTGCTCGAGCGCGTCGGTCGCGCCTTCGGGTAAAGGTATCCCCACGCGCTCGAGCCACAGTACCAACGCCACCGCGACGGCGAGACCGGCGGCAATACCAAACAATGCCAGCGCTGCCGCCTCGAGCTGCAGCATCGACACGATCCATCGAGGGCGATTTCCCAGCGCCAGCAGCATGCCGAACTCCTGCCCGCGTTCGAACACCACCATGATGAACGTGTTGACGACTGCAAACGTCACGAGCGCAGCGAGCAAGGCAAACATGAAGTTTCCGCCGACGCGTTTCAACTCGATCGCCTCCTCCACGCCGGGCATGAGCTCGTTCCATGCCAGCACCGTCACTCCTTCACGACCAACCGTCTCGGATACACGATCGGCAATCGCAAAAGCCATATCGACTTCGTTGCCGGTGATGACCACTGCATGGGCCTCATCGCCGAGGCCGAAACCCTCCCGAAAGACGGTCAATGGAACGTGTACGATGGTGCGGTCCATCTCCGGCTGAAGCGTCTCGACGATCCCCACCACCTCCAGCACGAGCGCCGCGACACCGCCTCGTTTCGCGCTACCGAGCACCACCATCTCGTCGCCCACACCAATCCCCAAATTACGCCCGAGCGCGGCACCGATCACCGCTTCGCTCCCGTCCTCGATGTAGCGGCCGATGCTCACCCGATCAGGAAGCGTGCTGCCGATGCGCTCGCGCGCCGGCTCGACCCCCGTGACCAGCGCGCCGAATGTGCGATCTTCCGCGGACGATACGAGGGCAAAGCTCGACGCACGCAACGCCGCTACCTGTACGCCCGGCAGCTTCTCCACCTGTTTTCGCAGGACATCCGCACCCGCCAGGGTCAACCGCAACCGCGGATTGTCCTGGAAGCCCGGCACCTGAATCTGAAGGTGACCGGTGGAAAGTCTGCTGAGGTTGTCGACCATCACGCTGAAGGTGCCCGTCTGCATGGCGTAGGCAAACACCATGAGCAGCACCGCGAAGCCGATGCCAGCCGCATTGAGAAGGGTGCGCCTGGGATTGCGCCAGAGATTTCGGAGCGCGATGGTGATTACGATCATCATTCATTCCTGTCCGGAAATTCGCCGTCCGGGCGAATTTCCTCCCACGCTGCGGCGAAGTAAATTCGCCTTCATCTTGGTGGTCTCCCACCGCGCTCCCAGGCCCTTTCTTTTTGCTGCGCGTTCTTCCGCAAAGAGCTCCGCAAAAGAGCGTAACGGAACCTCACTACTCCATCCTGCGGGCTTCGACGGGGTCGAGTCGGCGCACTCTCAGCGCCGGGACGAGCGCAGCGAACTGTGTGGCAACCAGCATCAAAAGCGGTGCGAGCCACACGCCCGTGAAGTTCAGCGACGGATGCAGGCGTTCGGGCATGTGAAACTGCCGCATGATCTCTGCACCGGCCTCGCCCAGATAGATGCCCACCTCGGCAAAGTAGAGCGTCAATGCTGCCCCGAGGAGAAGGCCCACCCCGGTTCCCAATATCGCCAACAGCAACGATTCCAGCTGCAGAAGCGCCACGATGAAGCCCGGGCGCCCGCCGATGGACATCAGGGTACCGAACTCACGCGTGCGCTCGAACACCGTCATGATGAAGGTGTTCACGATACTGAATACCACCATTGCAGCCAGCAATACGTAGAAGAAATATCCACTCACGCGATCCAACTCGATGGCCTGCTCGAGTTCCGGCACGAGGTCGTTCCAGGGCACCACGGTGAGCCCGTCGTCGTCGAGAACCTCGGCGATATTGACGGCCACATCGCGAGACCGCGAAACGTCTTCTGTACGCACGACGATCATGCTGACCGCATCGGTGAGCCCAAACGCTTCACCGAAATCGCTCAAGCGTACCTGGACGAGCACCCGGTCGAGTTCTGGCATGCCGCTTTCAATGATGCCCACCACTTCGAGCACCATTGCGGCGACGCCGCCTTGCATGGCCGTGCC
>JAPULC010000164.1 GCA_027295305.1 Gammaproteobacteria bacterium | reverse complement strand
GTGCGAACCGCAGCTCGTGCGAATGCCTTCGGTGCAGAAGATGTCTTTGTGGGCGATCGGGATCCCCGTGAGGGGACCTGCACGGCCATCGGCGCGGGCAGCATCGGCGGCGCGCGCCGCCACGAGGGCTGCTTCTTCGGTGACGGTGATGAAGGCGTTCAGTTCCGGATCACAGGCCCTGATGCGCGCGATTGCATCGCGGGTGAGCTCTTCGCTCGAAACGTCGCCGCGAGCAAGCTGCTCAGCCAGTGTTTTGAGCGTTGCCGCCACGGTCACTCTACGACGCGGGGGACCAGATAAAGGCCGTCCTGGGTCAGCGGCGCAACCGCCAGCAACCGGTCACGTTGGTTTCCTTCGGTGACCTCGTCTGGCCGAAGCCTCTGCGAGAGGTCCAGTGGATGGGCCAGCGGTTGCACCGAACGGGTGTCGACGGCTTCCAGGGCTTCCACCATATCGAGGATCTGTTCGAGATCGTTGTGCGCGGCGGGACGCTCTTGTGGAGTCAGCCCGATCATTGCCAGACGGGCAATGCGCTGCATCAAAGAGTCGTCGATTTTCATGGGAGGAATGCGCCCAGAACGCTTGGTGCACGCCTTTCGGCCCCTCGATGAACTCCGGGCAGGCAGGCTCGGGGCGGCACGTTAACACAAAGGGCGCTTGCCAAGAATCCCTGCCCAGAGCGTGCCTGCCCGGAGCTTGTGTACCCTGAGTTTGTCGAAGGGTCGACGGGCCTGCCTGCGCTTATCGAGGGGCCGAAGGGCCGAAGGGGGGCACGGTCTGACCTGCCCCGAGTTTGTGGAAGGGTCGAAGGGTAAAAAAAGGCCCGCCCGAGCGTGTCGATGGCCTGTCCGAGCTTGTCGAAAGGGTCCGCCGTTGCTAGAGTTGCGTAAGTTTTCTCACCTCGTTCTGAGGTTTCTGCACCTCGATGTTCAAGAATCTTCGTGGGCTGTTTTCCCGTGATCTGTCCATTGATCTCGGGACCGCCAACACGCTCATCTACGTTCGTGATCAGGGCATCGTGCTGAACGAGCCCTCGGTGGTCGCCATTCGTAATCACAACAACCGCCGCACGATTGCGGCGGTTGGGCTCGACGCTAAACGCATGCTCGGGCGCACCCCGGGCAACATCATGGCGACACGGCCTTTGAAGGACGGTGTGATCGCCGACTTCGAGATCACCGAGCAGATGCTCAAGCACTTCATCGCCAAGGTGCACGAGCAGCGCTATCTACGCCCGAGTCCACGGGTTCTGGTGGCGGTTCCGTGCCAGTCCACTGCGGTGGAGCGCCGTGCGATCCGGGAATCGGCCATGTCGGCGGGTGCACGCAGCGTGAGGCTGATCGAAGAGCCGATGGCAGCCGCCATCGGAGCGGGATTGCCGGTCCACGACGCGGTAGGAACCATGGTGGTGGACATCGGTGGGGGCACTACCGAGATCGCCATCATCTCGCTGAACGGCGTGGTCTATTCAGACTCCGTGCGCATGGGCGGCGATCGCTTCGATGAAGCCATCATCAATTACGTGCGCCGCACACAGGGCAGCTTGATTGGCGATGCCACGGCCGAACGCATCAAGCAGGAGATCGACACGGCCTTCCCGGGCAAAGAGCTAAGAGAAATCGACGTCCGCGGGCGCAATCTTGCGGAGGGTGTACCGCGTAGCTTCACACTGAACTCCAGCGAGGTGCTCGAAGCGCTGCAGGAGCCACTGTCGGTGATCGTGCAATCGGTCAAGCGGGCGCTCGAGCAGACTCCGCCCGAGCTCGCCTCCGACATTGCCGAGACAGGGCTCGTCCTCACCGGTGGCGGATCGCTTCTGCGTGACATCGATCTGCTGCTTGCCGAAGAGACAGGTCTTCCGGTCATCCTTGCGGATGATCCGCTCACATGTGTCGCCCGTGGTGGCGGGCGCGCGCTCGAGCTCATGGACGAAGCCGGCACAGCGGACCTCCTCTCCACCGAATAACACTCTCCCAACCCATGAGATTCGCTACAGCTCTGCGTAGCACCCGCGCAGAGCGCTGGCGCACCATACGGGCTAAACTCTCGTCCGAGCCGGACTGAGGGATTTGCCCATCAAACCGCTGTTCGTTCGCGAGTCGGATGGTCGTTTTCTGCTGCTGGGGCTGATCATCACGTCCCTGGTGTTGCTGACTCTCGATCATGTGACGCGCTTTCTCGCACCGGTGCGGTCATTCGCTGGTGCCGTGCTCACCCCCGTCTTCGTCGTTGCGGATTTGCCGTATCGAACAGGACTGGCCTTCGACGAGGTGATGTCGAGTCACCAGCGGTTGCTCCAGGAGAACCGGCGCCTGCACGATGAAGTGCTGACACTCTCGGCCAAGGCGCAGCGAAACGAAGCGCTGGAGCACGAAAATCAGCGCTTGCGCTCGCTGCTCGGAAGCAAGGCCCGCATGAGAGCCGAAGTGCTGGTGGCGGAGCTCATCGGAATCGTTCCAGACCCCGATACCTACCAGGTCATTCTCGACAAGGGCACGGATGACGGCGCATTCGTCGGCCAGGCCGTGGTGGATGCCTACGGCTTGGTCGGGCAGGTGATCGAAGCACGCGGTTCGACCAGTAGGGTTCTGTTGATTACCGACGTGACTCACGATGTCCCGGTGCAGGTTAATCGCAACGATGTGCGCGCGATTGCGACTGGCGGCGGAGTGAGTGATCGGCTCGATCTCAATCACGTGCCCTTGAGCGCGGACATGAGGCCCGGGGACCTGCTGGTGAGCTCCGGGCTTGGCCAACGCTTTCCGGCTGGCTATCCCGTGGCGGTGATCGACCGCGTGGTGCACGATCCGGGTCAACCCTTCGCCATGGTCACCGCGCGTCCGACCGCGCGGCTGACGCGCAGCCGCCATCTCCTGCTCGTGTTTCCATCCGAACGCGGGGCGAGCCACGACGGCCTCGCGCGTCTTACCCAGGAAGAGCGGGCCGGGGAAGAGAGGTGATTCGGCCGATCGACATTGGCCTGATATCGACGACGCTGCTTCTCGCGTTCGTGCTATCCGTGTTGCGCCTGCCCCTTGGCAGTCCCGAGGTGTTCGCGTGGCTGCGTCCGGGCTGGGTGGTGCTGGTATTGCTCTACTGGGTGATCACCCTTCCCCAATGGGTGGGCATTGTCACCTGCTGGTGTGTCGGTTTGCTGGTGGACGTGCTGGTGGGGGCCCCACTGGGAATCAATGCGATCGCTTTTAGTGTGATGGCCTACGGCGCACGCAATCTATACGAGCGTTTTCGCATGTTCAGCTTGCTGCAGCAGGCGGCCGTGGTGCTCTTGCCGGTGCTTCTGACGGATCTGCTCGGATTTTGGGCTTTGGCGGTGACGCGCGATCTGTCATGGAACTGGTGGATGCTGCTCCCATCGATCGTCAGTGCTCTCGTCTGGCCACCGCTTTATCTCGCGCTCCGCTGGCTCACAGTGCGCTTCGAGACCGCATGAGCGAGGCGCGCATCGTTCTCGCGTCGGCTTCTCCTCGACGCAAAGCGCTACTGGATCAGCTTGGCCTGCAGGTCGAGGTGATGGCCGTGGAGATCGAAGAGGCGGTCCGGAGTGAAGAGACGCCATCGGACTATGTAGCGCGCCTCGCAGACGATAAGGCACGCGCAGCGCGTGCGCGGCTGACCGATGACTGTGTTGTCATCGCGGCGGACACGGTGGTGGTCATCGACGACGTAATCCTCGGCAAACCGGCGGATCGCGACGCGTTCATCGAGATGCTCGGTCTGCTCTCCGGACGCACCCACGCGGTGCTTACCGGGGTGAGCGTGAGCGTTGGTGGGCGCGTTCGGACCGCCGTTTCGCGCACCTCGGTGCGATTTCGAAACATCGCCCTGCACGAGATGGAGGCGTATTGGGAGAGTGGTGAGCCAAAAGACAAGGCAGGGGGTTATGGCATCCAGGGTGTTGGCGGTATATTTGTCGAACGGCTCGAGGGCAGCTATTCGGGGGTGGTCGGGCTTCCGTTGGCAGAGACGGAGCAGATGCTCACCGGGTTGGGGGTGGATCTCTGGAAGTGCCGTGAGGGTGGCGCCGGTTGCGAGGATGGCGCCGACTGGCGTTGATGGCGCCGGTGGCGAGGATGGCCCCGGTGGCGAAGCCGGCGCCGAATGGCGTTGAAAGGAAGGGTGACGACTCCATGGGCGAAGACATCCTCATCAACGTCAACGACTTCGAAACCCGGGTAGCACTCCTGCGGGGTGGACAGCTCCAGGAGATCCACCTGCAGCGTTCCAGCGGCCCGAGTGTCACGGGCAACATCTATCGTGGCCGGGTGGTGCGAATCCTGCCCGGCATGCAGGCGGCCTTCGTCGACATCGGTCTCGAACGACCTGGCTTTCTGCACGCCCGCGATATCCATGCGCCTTTGATCTTCACCGCTGACGCTGAACGGGGCGAGGAAGAACGTCGCGACGAGGATGGCGATTCTCGTGCAGGCGAGGAGCCCGTGCGCGACATCCGCGAACTCATCCACGACGGACAGAGTGTGATCGTCCAGGT
This sequence comes from Gammaproteobacteria bacterium, assembly GCA_027295305.1. Lineage (GTDB taxonomy): Bacteria > Pseudomonadota > Gammaproteobacteria > Pseudomonadales > Azotimanducaceae > JAPULC01. Next base: position 1,995 of record JAPULC010000164.1, on the reverse strand, counting down.
GTCGAAGGACCCGATTGCGAGCAAGGGTGCTCGGCTCACCAGCCATCTCGCCCTCGCGTCGCGCTTTCTCGTACTGATGCCGTTTAGCTCACATGTGGGTGTCAGTCAGCGTATCGAGGACGAGTGTGAACGCGACCGGCTGCGTAAGCTCGCGGAGCAAATTCGCCGCGTGCTGGAGGTGTGCGGCGGGCTGATCGTGCGCACCGCGGCCGAGGGGGTGGCCGATCCGGAAATGGCTGCAGATCTACGCTATCTGCTTCGTGTGTGGGAACGCGTGGAAGCCGACATTGCCTCCGGCGAGCCGCGCACGCTTCTCTACGAGGATCTTCCCTTACACACGCGGGTGTTGCGCGATCTCGTCGGTCAGAACGTGCAATCCATCAAGATCGACGCGCCTTCGACGTATGGGCGGGTTCAGAGTTTCATCGAACGCTTCATGCCGGATTACATTCAGCGGGTGGAACTCTACGACGATGCGCAACCGCTCTTTGATCGGTTCAACGTGGAGGAAGAGATCGCCCGTGCCCTTTCCCGGCGCGTGGCGCTGAAGTCCGGTGGCGATCTCGTGATCGAGCAGACCGAAGCGATGATCACCATTGACGTGAATACCGGCGGCTACGTGGGCTCGCGTAACCTGGAAGAGACCGTCTATCGCACCAACCTCGAAGCCGCGAACATGATTCCGCGCCAGCTGCGGCTGCGCAATCTTGGCGGGATCGTGGTCATCGACTTCATCGACATGGAGGATCTCGAACATCGGCGCCAGGTGCTCAGGGCCCTGGAAAAGGCCTGCGAACACGATCCGGCTCGCATCCGCATCTCGGGGCTCTCCAGCCTGGGTCTCGTAGAGATGAGCCGCAAACGCACGCGTGAAAGCCTCGTGCAGCAATTGTGCGAGCCCTGCGATGAGTGCGCGGGACACGGTGTGCTGAAAACGGCCGAGTCCATGTGCTTCGAGGTATTTCGGGCCATCCTGAGAGATGCCAACAACCGCAGCGCCTCGCAGGAGACCACTGAGTATTTGGTGCGGGCCTCCGAGGCGGTGGTAGACAGGCTTCTCGACGAGAACGCAGCCACCGTGCGAAGCCTCTCCGAGCAGGTGGGCAAACCCATCCGCTTCCAGGTAGAACCGATGTATACCCAGGAGCAGTTCGACGTCGTCCTCATGCAGGATCTGCATCGGTGAGACGAACCTCCCGGCGCGGGGTCTAAGCTCTGGAATGCGGAGCGCGTCAAAGCTCTGATCGACGGTGCTCCGAACAGCGTGAAGGGCTTCACGAAACAGGTGATAGGCTCCTGACCGCGCTGGCTTGGGTGTAAGCTCGTAATTCGCGCATGACGTACTGAATCCTTTGGCCCACAGACTGATTCATCCGCTCTTTGTCGCCGTGGCGCTGCTGCTGGTGGTGCTCGCTGTCCTCGTGACGGCTGGCCGGATCATGGTCGAACGAGTGGATCGTTTCGAGGCGGAGATCGTCCGGTCTCTCGAGCGCTCTCTTGGCGGACGTGTGGAGCTCGAAGGGTTGGTGGGTGGCTGGAGCATTCTCAGCCCGGTGGTGCGCGTCGAGCACGCGAGGGTGCTCGCGCCGGATTCCGGCGAAGCTGTGCTGGAGATCGACAATCTGGTGTTCGAGCTCGACATCGTGGAGAGCATCGGGCGTTGGACGGTGCTGGCCTCGTCCATGGTGGTCGATCGGGTGGAAGCGTCCATCGTCCAAAGTGACGAGGGCGCATGGCATCTCGAAGGACTCCCGGCGCGCCGTGCGGGTCGCTCGACGACCCCCATCATCGACTTTCTCGTTCATAGCGATCAGGTGATCGTTCGCGACGGAAGGGTGCGCATCGACGCGAAGACCGTGGCTGAACTGCCTCCCATCGTGCATGGCGAGCTGATGCTCGAGAACGGCCTGCTCGCGCATCGGGGAGTCGCCCGAGTCTCGTGGCCGGCGTGGGAGCGGCGCACGGCGGGTTCCGTTGAGGCACGCTTCGACGTGA
>JAPULC010000163.1 GCA_027295305.1 Gammaproteobacteria bacterium | reverse complement strand
CGTGGAGATCGGCAGCGAGATCCGACGTGGCGCTGTATCTGCCTTCGGCGAGGGCGAGGCGGTTCTCGGGCTGGCGTTCATGCTGATGGGCGAGAACAGCCGCGTGGTGACCGGGCAACTGCGAGAGCGCCTCGAGTCCCTCACGCCCTCGTTACCACCGGACATCGTTGTTGATGTGGTCTATGACCGCACTCTGCTCGTGCAGAAGGTCATCGAAACTGTCAAGCACAACCTCGTCATCGGCGCGGTGCTCGTTGTCATCGTCCTGCTCCTCTTGCTCGGGAACATCCGCGCTGGCCTGTTGGTCGCGATCGCAATCCCGATATCGATGCTCTTTGCCGTCCAGGGCATGTACGAGTTTGCGATCGCGGCGAGCCTTCTCAGTCTGGGCGCCATCGACTTCGGCATTCTCGTCGACGGGTCGGTGGTCATGACGGAGGCCAACCTGCGGTCACTGCGGGAGCGGCAGCGTGAGCTCGGACGGAAGCTCACCGCGGCTGAGCGCCTCGAGTCAATCGCCGAATCAAGCTCGCGTGTCGTGCGCCCCATCGTGTTCGGGATGGGCATCATCACACTCGTGTTCGTTCCCGTACTGACTCTCGAAGGCATCGAAGGCAAGATGTTCCGGCCGATGGCTTGGACATTCATCTTCGCACTACTTGGGGCATTGCTGGTTGCTGTCTTTCTGTCACCCGTGCTGTCCTACTACTTCCTGCCTCGCCGCACGAGACCCAAGGAAGGCATCATCAGTCGAGCGATGACTGGCGCGTACGGCTGGCTCGTGGGGCTTGCTCTCCGCAGGCGGTGGATAGTCGTGCTCGTTGCCGTCGCGCTGCTCGGCATTGCTGGCTATCGCGGGGGTCAAATGGGTGGAGAGTTCATTCCTCGCCTGAGCGAGGAATCGGTGGTCATCAACACCATCCGTCTCGCCGGCGTCTCGATCGAGGAATCAGTCCGCTACAACACCCGCATCGAAGCGATTCTCCTCGAGGAGTTTCCAGACGAGATCCAGCATGTCTGGAGCCGGATCGGTACCGCGGAAATCGCAACGGATCCAATGGGAATCGAGCTGACCGATATCTTCATCACCCTCTCGCCTCGATCGGAGTGGACTCGCGCGGAGACGCAGGTGGGCCTGGTGACCGAGATGCAAACGATCACCTCCCAACTCCCCGGCGTGAACATGATCTTCACGCAGCCGATCGAAATGCGGATGAACGAGATGGTCTCAGGCATCCGATCGGACATCGGGATCAAGATCTTCGGAGATGATTTTGACGAGTTGCTTCGTCTGGCCGACGAGGTCCAACGTGTCCTCCTGGAAATACCCGGCGCCTCAGACATCTCTGTTGATCAGATCACCGGCCAGCCGGCGTTGTCCATCTCGGTCGATCAAGCACGTTTGGCTCGATACGGTGTTGCGGCACGCGAGGTGCTCGACTTCGTCGAAGCGATAGGGAGCATCCAAGTTGGAGAGGTGTTCGAGGGGCAGCGCGTATTCCCGCTCGTCGTCCGACTTCCGCCGATCTTCCGCAAGGATGTTTCCGCCATAGCGTCGGTTCGGGTGCCGACCGAAGGAGGTGTCGCAGTGCCGCTCTCGGCGATGGCCTCAGTCGATCTATCAGAGGGATTTGCGACCATCAACCGTGAGTGGGGGCGTCGACTGATCCGCGTTCAGTGCAACGTTTCAGACCGTGATTCGGCATCGTTTGTCCAAGAGGCTCGCAGCGCGATCGACGCGCGCGTTGCTCTTCCGGAGAGCTACGTCTTGGAGTGGGGCGGCCAATTCGAGAATCTGGAGCGGGCGAGACTGCGATTGTCGATCGTCGTTCCCGTCGTACTGCTCATGGTCTTCGTCCTGCTCTACTTCAGCCTGAAGGATCTGCGTGACGTCCTGATCATTTACACCGGCATTCCATTCGCAGCAGTCGGTGCGATCTTCGCGCTGTGGTGGCGCGGTATTCCATTCAGCGTCAGCGCGGCCGTCGGTTTCATCGCCCTGTCTGGAATCGCCGTGCTAAACGGGCAGATTCTGATCGAAGCCATACGCGAGGCGTTGCGGACAGGACTGCCGAGAAGCGAAGCCATCATCTCGGCCGCGAAGACACGGCTGCGGCCGGTGCTTGCCACAGCGATCACGGATGCCGCAGGCTTCATCCCGATGGCCGTATCTACTGGTGTCGGAAGCGAGATCCAACGTCCTCTTGCTACGGTGGTCATCGGTGGGATCATCACGTCGACGTGTTTGACGCTTGTGGTGCTGCCGGTAATCGCGTCGGCGTTCATGAGACGGCCACAGATCGAGCGCCGTGAGGACGCGTAGAGTGCTCAGTTGCGATTCGCTCCGGGTGACCACACCACGCAGCAGCAACGTGACCGGGGTACTTGTGCCGCGAGATGTCACGGACGACCACCGAACGAGGAAACGACTTTGAAGCTCGAGTTGGAGAGCTCCTTGACCGCCTTCGAAATGCCCATCCGAAGACCGTCAAGGTGCGACGGCCACCAGAGCTGGCCCTGTAAGACGATCGCCGGATGAAGCTTCAGCAGCAGGTCGAAGACCTTCCCTTGCTCAGGCCGCCGGCCTCGGTGTTCCGTAATCGCCAACGAAGAAGCACGCCGCTACCCTAGTAGGTCAAGGGACCATGGCAGTCATTCCCAGACAGATCGGCCACTATCAGATCCACCGC
>JAPULC010000162.1 GCA_027295305.1 Gammaproteobacteria bacterium | reverse complement strand
AAAACGCACGGGTTGTGAATTGCCACCGTTCGGGGCTTTCGTCGCCGCATCTAAAATGAGCTCGATGTGCTCGTCGGGAATCGGATCCGGCTTCATCCGGCGAATCGCACGCTGCGTGAACATCGCCTCGCCGATCGGCATCGAAAGCTCGACAGGTGGAGACAACCGAATTATGTCACTCATCGGAATCTCCTAACGCATAGGGAGCGTCCGACTCGAGTTCCGCACGGTGCATGGCTAAAAACTCGAGCACCTTGGCCTCGACATCCCCACGACTGCCAACGTCGTGGCCCTGCTCGACGACGACGTTTTCTACGGGGTAGGCATATTCGAACCTGGCAAGGCGCCCCGCGATGGCGTCGGCCATCTCCACCGATGGCCACAGTCTATCCTCGCTACCGGAGACGAGCAGGATGGGCGCGCGCATTCGCTCCACCCTGATCGCGCTAGCTTCGCGAACCTTGGGATCACGCACCGCGTCTCGATAGACCTCGATGAACTCCATCGCTTGGTAGTTGGCGAGAGCGCGGCGCCGGGTCTCATTGTCCACGAACCGTGCGAAGGGCACGTCCTTGCCGTCCGCGCTCCAGGAGGACTGCACCTCTGGGCTACCGGCCGTGCCTTGAATGCCCCAGAACACGTAGGCACTCGGAGATAGAGCGACCACGAGGCCGACGTTGGGGTTACGGCTCGCCACCAGCAGTGCTGCTTCGGCGCCTTTGGAGCCCGAGAGGATAGCCACCTTGTGGCCCGCACAATCGGACTCGTTGGTCAGCCAGTGCACTGCATGATCGAAGTATTCGAGCGGTATGCGCTGCAGTGCGTCGGGCAGACCCGGATGGCCAAAGTACGCGAGCGCCAGTACGCCATAGCCCGCATCGAGGAATTTTGGTATCTGATCGGAACCGTGCCACGCGATGCCCCCTTCGGAGCCGCCGAGAAGAAGCAAAGGCGTGCAATCGCGCTGCGCGGAATCGAAATAGTAATCGCCCACCAGAACGGGATCACGAAAATCTCTCGTTACAATCGCAGCGGAGCCGAGGCCACAGACGAGGGCGCAAACCACGACACAACATAGTCTGAACGACCAGCACATATCATCCTCGCGAGTTCATGCCGATCTCATCGACGATGGCACCCGGGCGTCGGTCCCTTGCGCGTATCAGTAATCGGAGCCGTCGCGCTCAGTCCTTCGCCGTCAAGGCTTCGATCACGGCGGCCATCACACCATCGGCCTTCGCGCGCATCTCGTCATCGTTGGCATCCTGGATCGGGTGCGGCACGAAGACCCGCCGCGCCTCCGGCAATCCAAGCGCCTCGGCCTGGGTCTGCGCAGCGTCTTCGAACTCGCTCGATGCGATCCCCACCGAAGGGATGCCCTGAATCTCGAACCACACCGTGTCGTGCATACAGCACGTAGTGCAGGAGCCTCAGTCGGCCAGACCTTCGACGACGAGGTCGGATTCCTCCTTGATCTGTTGCCTGAGCTCCTCCGGCGCGGGCTTCGCAAAGGTGGGTTTGCTGTAGCGCTTCACTTCCACGTCGGGCAGCTGCTCGTTGAAGAGCTCTTCCAGGCGATCCAACAGCACATTCCCACGGGGTTTGGATATGTCGAGCAAAGTCACCGTACCGCTGACCTCGCCGCCGCGCTCGGCCAGCGTCCGACGCACCGGTACGCGTTCGTCGGTGGGGTCCAGAATGACACTCATGGGCTTTAGGCCTCCTCGATTTTGCGGGTCACGGGCATCGAGCCGATGGGACCGCTCGCCCATCCCTGATAGATGGCGGAGAATTTTCCCGCCTCCGCGCCCGCTACCACGATGTGGATGTTTTCCTTCGATCTGAACTTTGGCACCTTGCGCGCGAGCTGCTCATTGCTTGGATTGTCGCCGAGCAGGCGCTTCGGAAAACCGACGCCGGACACCTCGTCGGCCAAAAGCTCGCTCACGGGACGCGATGTCACTTCCTGTATGCGATCGCGGATGTCGTCCTTGCTCCACTGATCTCGCGAGAGTGTGTCCACGTGCTCCGGCGCGAGCACCAGCAAGGTATCGCCGGTGCCGTGCGCGCGGGGATGGCTCACCCCCTCGAGTGTGAGCCCGATGCTGCCCGCGAGCTGCGCAGCCGTGCGCGACGTTTGATCCACGATCAGACTCGGACCTCCCACCATCGCGATGACCGTGACAGTGGAATCTTCCGGCGCAAAGCCGTGCTCTGCGTGATAGGGCTCCCAGGGACTGCGCTCCTCCCACTCGGGAAAGCACATCGTGAATTTCATTGGATTGCCCAGTGTGGAACGCTCGGTTCCACCGGGTCGTGCACCACCCAGATTACGCAGGATGAGCCTCAGCGCGCGCCCCATGGTGGCGTTCGCGCGGTTGCCCTGACCGAGCGCCCCGAGGCGCATGTTCATCCCAAGGCGTTCGCGAATGGGGCCATTGATTATCATCACCGGCGATGCGCCCATGGTGGTGGCCATCACCCCGTGAATGTTGAACTCGTCGGTGCAGACCGCCTCCAGCGCGGTGAGGATCACGGGCAGAAATTCGGGTTTGCATCCGGCCATCACGGCGTTGATCGCCACTTTCTCCACGGTGACCGGAGCCATGTTGGGGGGCACTACCGCCACTTCTTCCTGCGGGTCCCGGCGTGTGCCGGCAAGCATTTTCAGCACGCGCTCAGGCGTAGGTGCCACCACAGGCAAGCCATCGGTGAGTCCCTGATCGAACAGAAACTCGCTGACGTCGTCCCCCTCGGCGATATCGATACGGCGCGCCCGCAGCGGACTTCCGCTCGCCTCGGCCTCCAGCCGTTCTCGCACTCCGGGCTCCACCGATTTCGAGCCGCACCCCGGCCGGGTACTTGGATACTGGTCCCAGTCGATGACCGGCGACGCGTTGCCGGTAAGCTCCGAGAGACGTTGCACGAGCGCCTTCCAATCACTGCGATCGAAGCCTTCGAAGCGGGTGAGCTCGCGCGCTTCCGCATCGGCAAGCACGACGGTGGGTACGATCTCGATGTCGTAGTCGAACGAGACCTTGAGCTCGGAGTCGTCGAGCAGCGGCATCGTCAGCCCATGCTCGGCGAGGAGCTTCGCATTCCCGTCCGGGTCCTGTCCGATGGCCCAGATATTCGCACTGTCGCCAAGCTCCGCATGCACGCACTCCAGCACCGGTAGCGTCAGCTGACACGTGGGGCAATCCTCTTTGAGAAAGCAGAGCAAGGTGATCCCCGGCGCAGGAAATCCCCGCGCCGCGTCGTGTTGATCGTTCAGCGTGAACTGCGCCAATGCGTCAGACATGCAGGCAAAGCCTACTCTACGGCGGTGGCCCGACGCGGATCGAATGCGTCGCGTACCGCCTCGCCGATGAAGATCAGAAGTGTGAGCATCACCGCGAGGGTCACAAAACCGGTGATGCCGAGCCACGGCGCCTGGATGTTCGCCTTGCCCTGGGCGAGCAATTCACCGAGGGAAGCCGAGCCCGGCGGCAGACCGAAGCCCAGGAAGTCGAGGGCGGTCAGAAGCGTAATGGAACCATTCAAGAGGAACGGCGTGAACGTCAGTGCCGCAACCGTGGCGTTCGGAAGCACGTGCTTGCGCATGATCGTGAAATTACCTACGCCCATCGCACGCGCAGCCTTCACGTACTCGAAGTTGCGGGTCTTGAGAAATTCCGCGCGGGTGACGCCGACGAGGAATATCCAGTTGAAGAGAACGAGCAACCCAAGAAGCCAGAAGAAGTTTGGTTCCACGAGGCTCGCGAGGATGATCAGCAGAAACAGCACCGGCAATCCCTGCCATATCTCCACCACGCGCTGGCCGAGGAGATCCACGAGCCCCCCGAAGTAACCCTGCGTCGCGCCCACCATGACCCCGATGCTCGCGCTCATCGCCGTCAACGCCAAACCGAAGCAGACCGACAGTCGAAAGCCGTAGATCAGCCTTGCGAGGGTGTCTTTGGCCCCGTCGTCAGTGCCGAGCAGATGTCTCGCGCTGGGGGGCGCCGGCGCCGGCTGATCGATGAACAAATCGATGGTGTCGTAGCTGAAGCGAATCACCGGCCACACGATCCACCCACCGGCGTCCTCGATCAGGTTCTGGACGAACGGATCGGTATAGTCGGCCTCGGTCTCGAATTCGCCTCCGAGCTCCACCTCCGTATAGCTGATGAAGGTGGGAAACCACAGTTGGCCCTGATGGCTGAAGACGATGGGCGTGTCGTTGGCGATGAACTCTGCGAGCAGCGTGGTGCCGAATAGCGCCAGGAAAATCCACAGGGAATAGTACCCGAGCTTGTGGTTCTTGAAGTTGCGCCAGCGGCGGCGCGCGATGGGGCTGAACCGGAACCGCCGTCGCGGCTCTCCCTCGACTTTCTGAGTCGCGATTTCGGGGGCCCCGGGCCGCCGCGCCGTTTCCAGTTCTCGTTCTCGTAATGCCGGTTCAGCCATGAGTGTCGCTACATCTCCCGGGTCTCGAAATCGATCCGCGGATCCACCGCCACGTACACGAGATCGTTGATGAGATTCATCGTCAGACCTAACAGGGTGAAGAAAAACACGGTGCCGAAGATGATCGGATAATCGCGTTTGATGATGGCCTCGAAACCGAGAAGCCCGATTCCGTCGAGGGAGAAGATGACCTCGATCAAGAGCGATCCCGTGAACAGGATGCTGATGAACGCCGCCGGAAATCCTGCAATCACGATGAGCATCGCATTGCGGAACACGTGCGCGTAGAGCACGCGCCGTTCTTCACATCCCTTGGAACGTGCCGTCAGCACGTACTGCTTGCTGATCTCCTCGAGAAAGGAGTTCTTCGTCAGCATGGTGAGCGTGGCAAAGCCGCCGATGGTGAGCGCGACGATGGGCAAGGTGATGTGCCAGAAATAGTCGGCCACGCAGTCCATGCTCTGGGCACACGCCCACACACCGATGCCGGAGTAGTACTCAGATTGAAGACCTCGCAACGGGAAGATGTCCCAGAAATTGCCCCCCGCGAACAGCACGATCAGCAAGACGGCAAAGAGAAATCCCGGCACCGCATAGCCCACGAAGATGATGGCGCTGGTCGTTATGTCGAAACCAGTGCCTACCCGCATGGCTTTCGCCACCCCGAGGGGAATGGAGATGGTGTAGACCAGGAGCGTCGACCACAGACCGAGAGAGATGGAGACCGGCAGCCGTTCGAGCACCAGATCTATCACCGGGCGGTCCTGGAAGTAGCTCTCACCGAAATCGAACTGCATGTAGTTCCAGATCATGGTGAAGAAGCGTTCGTGCATCGGCTTGTCGAAGCCGAACTGCTTCTCGAGCTCCGCGATGAACTCCGGATCGAGGCCCCGCGACCCGGGATAGCGGCTGGAGCCCGAGCCTTCCATCATGGTGGTGTCCACCCCCATGTCGCCGCCACCGCCGCTGATGCGGGCCGTGGCGGACGTGGTCTCTCCCGTGATCTCGGCGATGATCTGCTCGACCGGCCCCCCCGGCGCGAACTGGACGATGATGAAATTGATCACCATGATCCCGAACAGAGTCGGAATGATGAGCAGCATTCGTTTGAGGACGTAGCGTCCCACTCGGGCCTCCCAACGCTACTTAGTTCTTGTCCGGAAATTCGCCGTCCAGGCGAATTTCTTCTCACGCTACGGCGAAGTAAATTCGCCTTCGCTCCCAAAACCCTTATTTTTTCGCTGCGCGTTGCTTCGCGAAAAGCGGGTTTTGCCGGGACATCCCTGTCCCGGACGCTAGTTCCTGTCCTTTCCGGACAGGAACTACCTAGTTTTTTCGGAAATTCGCCATCCGGGCGAATTTCCTCCGACGCTACGGCGAAACAAGTTCGCCTTCGCTCCCAGGCCTCTATTTTGCTGCGCGTTCTTCCGTAGAAAGCTCCGCAAAAAACGGTCCTGCTTACGGCAGCAAGGCTGGCGCGACATCCCTTTCCCCGGGCGCCTGTTTGAGCCGATCCAACGAGTATCCGGGGTTCGCCACCCCTGTCAACCCGGTGGGGCCTCCGTGAGCGCCGCCGCACCAGCCTCCACGCGCGCGGCCTTGACGGGATCGAACCACCAGGTGTCGGGGAACCCCGTCCGATATCCACCTTTCAGATCGGGTCGCTGAAACTTGTCCCACCACGCGTAGCGAAACCCCGGTGCGTAGAATCCGGGAATGGCATAGAAGTTCCAGACGAGCACGCGATCGAGCGCCCGGCCGGCCGCGATCAGCTCCGGCACCGTCTTGGCGTTCACCACCTTCACTATGAGTGCATCCACCACCGGGTCCTTGATACCGATGCGATTGGCGCTGCCCTGGATGTCGGCGGCGCCGGAGCCGAACTTCGAATGCAGCTCGAGCCCAGGGGTGTGGCTCTGGCTGATCGCGCCGCTGCAGGTGGCTTCGAAATCGAAGGCACGCATGCGCGCGAGATAGCGCGAAGCCTCCGCCGTGCGCTGCTCCACCGCGATGCCGAGCTTCTCGAGATTGTGCAGGTACGGCATCGCCACCCGCTGGAGTATCGGGGTGCCGTAAAGAAACTCGATCGTGAAAGGCTCCCCCGTGTCCTGCCTCACGCGCACGCCGTCGCGCAGCACCCAGCCGGCCTCCTCCAACATGCGATGGGCGCGAATGAGCTGATCGCGATTGGGCCCCACTCCCGTGGACTGGGGCGGTCGGTACACCTCGGTGAACACACGCGGCGGCACCTTGTCGCGGAACGGCTCGAGCAATTCCAGCTCCGCCGGCGACGGGAGGCCCACCGCGGCCAGGTCGGAGTTGCTGAACCAGCTGGAGGCCCGCGTATAGAAGCCGTGGAACAACACGCGGTTTTCCCACTCGAAGTCGTGCGCGACGGACAGCGCCTCGCGCACGCGCACGTCCTTGAACTTCTCGAGACGCAGGTTGAACAGAAACGGCACCGGCAAGCCACTCGCTACTTTCTGCGGAATCAGCTCTTTTCGGAAAAGCCCCTGCTTCACCGCCGCGAACTCGTAGCTCTTGGCCCAATCCTTCGCTTGGTTTTCGATGCGCACATCGACGACACCGGCCTTGTGGGCCTCACGCTGAACGCTGATGTCGGAGAAATAGTCCACTTTGATGATGTCGAAGTTATAGCGTCCACGGTTCACCGGGATATCCGCGCCCCAGTAGTCCTCGACGCGGCGAAATTGCACGTAGCGGCCGATGGCGTGGTCGGAGATGCGGTACGGGCCGCTGCCCAGCGGTGGCTCCACCGTCGTGCGAGACGTGTCACGTTCGCGCCAATAATGCTCCGGCAGGGGAAACAGGTCGCCGATGCGAATCAGCACGCTGCGGCTTCGTCCGGGTCCCGGGGCAATGTCGAAGCGGATCTCCAGCTCGCTCACCACGGTTGCGCGAATCACCGGCCTCAGCACCATTCGAATGGTGGGGGATGCATGGGATTTGAGCTGGTCGAAGGTGAACTTCATGTCCTTCGCGGTAATCGGCACGCCATCGTGCCAGCGCGCCTCGGGGCGAATGCGAAACGCGATCCAAGACAGGTCGTCGGCAACGGCCACGCTTTCCGCCAGGCGCACGTAATACGATGCGGGTTCGTCAGCGGCCTGCTCGAGCAGCCGATCGTAGATGAAATTGTTACTCGGACCGGACGCTGCGATACCGGCGGAAGGCCGGCCCTTGCTGATCAGCGCATTGAAGCTGTCGTAGGTACCGGTGGCGGCGAGATTCACGCGTCCACCCTTGGGCGCGTCGGGACTGACCCAAACGAAGTGTTCGAAGTCCGCCGGGTATTTCAATCCCTCCGGGCCGAAGTACGACAAGCCATGATGCCACTCGGTGCTCCAGCCGAGACTGGGCACCAGAACGATGCATAGGCCCAAGAGCCAAGCTCTCATGCTCTCTCTCACCTCTCTCTCACCTCTCTTTCAATCATTTCGTTACGAGCCACTCTCCTGGCAATTTACTCTTACGGCAGCGGCATCCATGCCCCGGAGCTGGCTTGCGACGGAACCTAGCTAGCGGATATATCACGCGGTGGTGGCGGCTGCCAGCGAAACGCAACCCACGAAGGCTGATTGCGATCAACTCCTCGTGTTCTCGCTCACCCCTCATCCGGCTCGTCGAGCTCTGTCATTCCGGCGTCCACTCGCGCAGCGCGCTCGGGATCCCACCACCAGGTGTCGAGGTAGGCGGGTCGTGTCAACGGCTCCGTCTCCGGCTGCCCGAATCGATCCCAGTACGTCAGGCGATACCCCGGCCGGACCAGTCCGGGTACATGGTAGAAATTCCACAACATGATGCGGTCGAAGGCGCGTGCCGCGGCGACGAGCTGATTCTCCGTCTGAGCGCCGATCATCTGCTCGATCAGAAAATCCAGCGCCGGATTCTTCACTCCCGGCCAGTTCTGGCCGAATTCCATGTCCGCACTCGCGCTGCCGAACATCCGCAGCAACTGAAAGCCCGGCATCGCGCTCGGCGTGAAGCGTTGCACCCCGCCGTCGAACTGACGCGCGCGCATGCGATAGAGCCAGTTGGAGATCTCGGGCGCCCGGGCGCTGGTTTCGATTCCCGCGCGATGCAATGATGCCATGAAGGGAAGAATCGAGCGTACCGCCATCGGTGAGACCACGATGAACTCGATGCTGAAGGGCTCGCCTGTCTCGCTATTTCGCAGCACCCCGCCGTCGATCATCCATCCAGCCTCTCCGAGAAGCTCCAACGCGCGTTTGATCTGATCTCTCGCAGGCCCGTAGCCGCTCGTGACAGGCGGGTCGAAGACGTCGGTAAAGACGCGTTCCGGAATTTGCCCGCGCCAAGGCTCGAGCAATGCAAGCTCGTCGGCCGATGGCAGCCCGCGCTGTGCGAACTCGGACTGCTGAAAGTAGGACACGCCCCGATCGTAGAAGCCGAACATGAGTACGCGATTGATGTAGTCGAAGTCGTAGAGCAGGAAGAGCGCTTCACGCACCCGCACATCCTGAAAACGTTCGACCCGCAGGTTCCAGAACACCGGCCACCACAGACCCTCCGGCCGGTTGAGCTTGACGAGCTCGCGCTTGAAAAGACCCTTTCTCACCGCAGGAAAGTCGTATTGAGACGCCCACGCCTTCGAGACCGTCTCGTTGCGAACGTCGATCACGTCGGCCTTGTGCCCTTCGCGCATCACCGCTTCGTCACGAAATGCATCGATCTTCACGACGTCGAAGTTGTAGCGCCCGCGGTTCACCGGCAGATCGCGTCCCCAATAATCTTCGACACGCTCGTACTCGACATAGCGTCCCACGACGAATCGACCGATCCGATACGGTCCGCTGCCCAGAGGCGGCTCGACGGTGGTTCGCGATACGTCTCGCGTTTCCCAGTAGTGCTTCGGCAACACCGGAAGCTGGCCGACGATCAGCATCATTGCGGCATTTTTCATGTCATCGTCCGTGACGATGTAGCGCACCTGACGCGGCCCCACCTTTTCGATCTGCTCGATGCCATTCAACAGCGTCTTGATGGCGGCCGAGCCGTGCTCCTTGTACGTGTCGAAGGAGAAGATCACGTCGTCGACAGTCAGCGGTGTGCCGTCATGCCAACGAGCACCGTCTCGCAGCTTGAACTGCACCCAGGAGTAATCCTCGGCCACCGCGACGCCCTCGGCGAGGCGAAGATATTGGCTCGTGGGCTCATCGGCACTGCGCTCGAGCCATCGGTCGTAGATCAGATTCGCGGAACCACCGAAATCGACTCCGGTCGGGGTGCGCCCGCGGCCGACGAAATTATTGAACGAATCCCAAGTCCCTTGAATCGGCAGCCGAAGTCGGCCGCCCTTGGGAGCTTGCGGATTCACATAGTCGAAGTGTTCGAAGTCGGGTGGATATTTCAGCTCGCCGACGAACGCCACGCCATGACGATAATCTACAGCCGCCGCCGACATCGAGCAGACCAGCACGAGCATGAGCCCGGGCGCCACGACACAGCGTGTCACACCCGATCGCGTCCCGTGCGCCTCACTCATTCCTGGTCGAGCGCAGTCAGGCCCGCTTCGACCCGGGCTGCGCGCGCCCCGTCCCACCACCACGTATCCAGGAACACCGGCCGTGACAGCGGCTTCGCCTCCGGGCGACCGTAGCGGTCCCAATAGGTGAGACGATAGCCCGGTCGCACCATTCCCGGCACGTGGTAGAAATTCCACAGCATCACGCGATCGAACGCGCGGGTAGCGCTCACGAGCTGGCGCTCTGTCTTCGCTTGAATCATGCGTCCAATGAGTGCGTCCACGACCGGGTTCTTCACGCCAGCCCAGTTCTGGCCGAAATCGGCGTCGGCGCTGTCGCTGCCGTAGAGCTGCAGCAGCTGGAATCCAGGGGTCGTGCTGGGGGTGAAGCGCTGCATGCCTGCATCGAATTCGTTGGCTCGCATGCGGAACAGCCAGTTGGAAACCTCGGGGGAACGCGCGTTTGCGTCAATTCCCACACGACGCAAGGTGCCGATGTAAGGCAGAAGCGAGCGTACGAGCATCGGCGAGACGACAATGAAATCGATGCGAAACCGGCGACCCGTCTCGGCGTCACGCATTGCGCCATCGGTGATCACCCAACCAGCGTCGGCGAAAAGCTCGAGCGCGAGTTTGATCTGTTCACGGTTCGGCCCATAGCCCGTGGTAGCGGGCGGTCGATACTCTGTGGTGAACACGCGCTCGGGGATCTGATCGCGCCACGGCTCGAGGAGCTCGATCTCGTCGGCGGTCGGCAATCCTTCCTGCGCAAACGCGGACTGCTGGAAATACGACACGCCACGGTCGTAGAAGCCGAACATCAACACCCGGTTGATGAATTGAAAGTCGTAGAGCAAAAACAGGGCTTCCCGCACGCGGATGTCCTGAAAGCGCTCGAGGCGCAGATTCCAGAAGATGGGCCACCACAGCCCCTCCGGACGATCGAGCTTGATCAGCTCGCGCTTGAAAAGGCCCTGATGCACGGCGGGAAAGTCGTACGCGGACGCCCACGCCTTCGAGACGGTCTCGTTGCGCACGTCCAGCACATTGGCCTTGTGCGCTTCGCGCATCACGGATTCGTCACGAAAATAGTCGAACTTCACCCTGTCGAAGTTGTAACGGCCACGATTGACCGGCAGATCCCTGCCCCAGTAATCCTCCACCCTGTCGAACTCGATATAACGTCCGACGGCGAACTTGCCGATCCGATAGGGTCCACTGCCGAGCGGTGGTTTCACGGTCGTGCGGGAAACGTCCCGTGAGCGCCAGTAATGCTCCGGCAACATCGGAAGCTGGCCGATGATGAGGGGCAAGGACGCATTCTTGATCGCATTCTCGGCGATCACGTAGCGCACCTCGCTCGGGCCGACCTGCTCGATGCGCTCGACGTCCATCAGCGCCGTCTTCAACGCCGGGGAACCGTGTTCCTTAAAGGCGTCGAAGCTGAAGATGGCGTCGTCGACCGTGATGGGCTCACCGTCGTGCCAACGGGCATCCGCCCGCAGCTTGAACTGCACCCAGGAGAAGTCTTCCGCCACCGCCACACCGGACGCCAGCCTGAGGTACTGGCTGGTGGGCTCGTCAGCGCTCTGCTCCAGCCAGCGGTCGTAGAGAAGGTTCGCCGAGCCGCTGAAATTCACGCCGGTCGCCGGGCGACCCCGGCCAACGAAATTATTGAACGAATCCCAGGTGCCTTGATTGGGCAGGCGCAGATGCCCGCCCTTCGGCGCGTCGGGATTGACGTAGTCGAAGTGCTCGAAGTCCGCAGGATATTTGAGCTCACCAACGAAGATGATGCCGTGCTGGTATTGCGTCCCATGCGCGAGCGCGCCCACGAGGAGCGCGATCCACACGAAACTGCACCCACGGACGATCACCGCGCCAGCCGCTCCTTCACCTGCGCCAAGCGAGCGATCGTGGCAAGGCACTGTTCCTGATCGGCGCTGATGTTCCTCACGACGATTTCCGTAAAACCCATCTCACCCAGCTCGGCAAAGCGCGCTGCCACTCGATCCACGTCACCCCATACGAGCGCTGCAGCATCGAAACCACGATAGCCGCGTTCGAGATATGGGGCCATGACCTTCGAGGCCTCCGCCATGTCGGCGCCGATGAAGATGTCTCGACGAATCGGAATCGTCTTCGGCTGCACGCCATGGCGAACGCAAGCATCGCGATATTTCTCCATGCGCACGCCGGCCTCTTCGAACGTCATGGAAGGATCGCCGAGCCATGCGTCACCGAGGCGCGCGGCACGGTCGATGGCCGCATCCACCGAGGCACCGATGTGCACCTCGATGGGCTCGGGTGGAAGCGGTGAGATATAGGCGTCCTTCAATTGCCAACGCCCATCGAGGTCGACGTGCTCTCCCGCCCACAACCTGCGCATCACGTCCAGCGCTTGCTCGAAACGCGATGGTCGCTCGCGAATGTCGATACCCATGCGCGCAAAGTCCCGCGCACCGCGACCAATTCCACACTGCATGACAAATGGTCCCTCGGCGATGCACGCCAAAGTTGCAATCTGCTCGGCGGCCAACACCGGGTTCCACAGGGGCAGGAGATACAGCGCCCCTGCGGTTCGCGCGTCCCACTCCGCGAGCATCCGCGCGATCATCGCCGTATTCTGATAGTAAGGCGCCGGCGTGGTGTGATGGTCCCCCACGTAGAGCGCGTCGAGCCCCGCATCGCGCGCCGCAGCGGCTCGCTCGATCATGTACCTGGCACCCACACGCACATCGTCCACTCGATGCGCGCTCGTCACCGAGATCGATACCTTCATGCCCACCCTCCCTTCGTCCGGAGCCTTTCTCGATCGGTGGATTTGACCAGCCCGCCGCCCCTTTGACAATCTAAGGCATACGCGGGATCAGTTGGGACCAGCGTGCACTCCATCCCCCTGAAACCACTGTCATCTATATAGGAACTGAACTAACCTACGCGCACCTCACGATCGGCCAATCTGACGAGGACCTTCCATGGCAGGCGCGCGCGAGGGCGATGTATTTCATCTCGTACTCATCAAGCCCTCGCACTACGACGATGACGGCTACGTCATCCAATTCTTCAAATCGACGATTCCAGCAAACTCCCTTGCGTGCCTTTTCGGATTGGCGCAGGACTGTGCGGAAAGGCAGGTCCTCGGGCCGGATGTAGCGATCAGGCTCACGGCGTGCGACGAGATGAACACACGCATCGACGTCGAGAAAATCTCCAGATCCATTCACGCAACGGGCAATCACGCGCTGGTGGCCATGGTGGGGGTCCAGAGCAACCAGTTCCCTCGAGCAGTGGACCTCGCACGAGAGTTCCGACGACGCGATATCCAGGTCGCTATCGGGGGATTTCACGTCAGCGGGTGCCTCGCGATGCTGCCGGAGCTGCCTGCCGATCTGGAGGAGGCCATGGCGCTGGGCATCACGCTCTACGCGGGGGAGCTCGAAGGACGCATGGACGAATTCCTCACCGCCGCCTACCGAAAGGAGCTGAAGCCGCTTTACG
>JAPULC010000161.1 GCA_027295305.1 Gammaproteobacteria bacterium | reverse complement strand
GACGAGGTCGTCTATCTCCTCTATGTGGACGAGCTTCCCGCGGGCTTCGCCATCATTGGTCAGGGCTCAGAGATCGATGGGCGTAAAGATGTCTGGGACATGCACGAATTTTTCGTGATCCGTCGCCATCGCCGCAATGGTCTCGGGAGCTGGCTTGCACGCGAGGTGTGGCGCAAACATCCCGGAACCTGGGATGTACGCGTGGTGAAACCCAACACCGGTGCACTGGCCTTCTGGGAGGGCATCATCCGGGAAGTGGCCGCAATAGAGATCGCGCCCGAGTCGTTCACGTTCCCGGAGACGGCTCACGAGATATTCTATTTCCGATTCAGCACGCCCTGAAGGAGCCGCTGCAGGCGGGCTGCAAGGGTCTGTTACCCTTTCGCCATCCGGAGTAGTGGTTACATGGCAGAAGACAGCGACAATCTGGGCTATGGTTTCGGACCTCTCGCCGGCGACGAGCCCGAGAGCCTCTGCGTGATGGTGCACGGCTATGGCGCAGATGGCTCCGACATGATCGGGGCCGCCAGGATTCTCGCGGACTATCTTCCCGGCACGCTGTTCGTCGCTCCGAACGGACCCGAGCCCTGCCCCACCAATCCCGGCTTTTATCAATGGTACGGCATGGAAGCAGGGATAGCCGGCGTCGATGTGGGCATCCGTCACGTCGCGCCATTGCTGAATCGTTATATCGATCTTCAGCTCGAACGCCTTGGGCTCAGCGACGACGAGCTCATCATCTTCGGTTTCAGCCAGGGTGGCGGTGTGGCTCTGGAAGCCGCGTATCGACGCTCGAAGCCTTGCATGGCGCTCCTGTGCTTCACGAGCGCGCTGCGAAACAAAGACCGTCTGGAGGCCGAGATGAGCGCGAAGCCGCCAACCCTGTTGGTCCACGGCGCCGAGGACGAGGTCATCCCTCCCGCGAGCCTTCCGCGTGCCTCCGCGCTGCTATCCTCGCTGGGCGTTCACGTGGAGACCTACATTTGCGAAGGCATGGGCCACACGATGAACGAAGAAGGCGTGCACACGGGGGCCAACTTCATTCTGGAGCAACGCCTCGGATAATACAGGAGCGCTGAATGAACCAGCAGCGCACATCAGGACTGACTCGCAGACGTTTCGTCGCGGCCACCGGCAGCCTCGGCGCCATGATGCTCGCGCCAACCCTCGCCCGAGGCAGCCCGGGGTACACCGGTCCCAACGTCATTCTTGTGCGCTTCGGCGGTGGGGTCAGGCGACGCGAGACCATCGAACCCGAGCACAGCTACAGTCCGTATCTCTCCCGCGTGCTGCGCCCTCGCGGCGTGCTGTTTCCGCGCATGGAAATCTCCAACATGACCGACGTGGTGACGAGCCACGGCCAAGGGACGCTCTATCTCATCACGGGCCGCTATGACAAATACGAGGATGTCGGGCAGAAGCCGTTTTCCGATCGCTTCGAGCCCAAAGTGCCCACTGTGTTCGAGTATCTGCGCAAGAGCTTCGACGTCCCGGCGCATCGAACGTTGATCGTGAATGGCGAGGATCGCACGGCAGAGGAGTTCTACACCTTCAGCAATCATCATCAGTTCGGCATCGACTATCGCTCCCATGTGCTGAGCTTGTATCGCTACAAGGTGTGGCTGCTGCGCCGTCAGCTAGCCGAAGGCCGCCTCAAAGGCCGAGCACGGCAACGCGCAGAGCGAACGCTTTTGCAGATGGAGCAGGTGGACTATCGCCAATCCGAGCGAACCGGCCAGGGGAGCGTCCTCGACGGATTCTGGGAACGCTGGCATAGCCTTTACGGTGAGACCGGATTCATCAACGCGCGCGGAGATCGTCTGCTCACCGAGCTCGCGCTGCGGGCGTTGGAACAGTTGAAGCCGCGTCTCATGATGATCAACTACCAGGATCCCGACTACGTGCACTGGGGCCAGGCCTGGCATTACACGCGGGCCATCTCGATCATCGACCGTGGGCTCGAGCAGCTCGTGGCAGCCGTGAACGCCGACCCGCATTATCGCGACAACACGGTATTCGTGGTCGTACCCGACTGTGGACGCGACGACAATCGATTCAATCGCGTGCCGTTTCAGCACCACTTCAATTCCCGGTCCGCGCGGGAAATCTGGGCACTGTTCTTCGGCACGGGCATCGCACCCGGTGTGCTCGTGGGCGAAGTGGTGGATCAGATCGGCGTCGCCGCAACGATCGGCGAGCTGATGGGATTCAAGACCCCGTTGGCCGAGGGCGCAGCGCTGCACCAGGTGTTCGGTTGAGCACTCCCGCGGCGGCGGCCCCGTCCGAGTCGAGCGCGCACAGCAAACCTCGACTGCAATGGCTTGCGACGCCGTGGCGAGCTTTTTTCGCCGTGATCCTGACTCAAGGGCCCGTGATATGCGTGCTCTTACTCGGTTATCTCTATCGGCTGATGCGACGTCAGGCGCTCCGCTACTGGTGGCGCCACGCCGGGGAACGCTGGGAGAGTTTCGAGGGCTTTCTCAACGCCGATGCGACGATGCGTGAGCACGTCACGCTGCCGAACTGGTTCATTGCTCCTGAGCGTCAACGCGCAGAGCGAGAAGATGGGGCCCTGCGCGCGCTTCCACGCCTGCTCACGGCCTCGCTCTGGCAGAATCTTCGCAAAGGCGTGGTGGCTTTGCTCACGCTGTGGACGGTCACGTTACCCGGCTGCGCGCTGATGCTCTTCGCGTGGTACGACGGCTGGAATAACTCATTCAACAAGGGCTACGAGAACGCCCCGGTAGGGCCACTGGCCGGAATCCTTGGCCTCGTGCTGTTCTCCGCGGCCGCCGCATACGTTCCGATGGCCCAGGCACGTCACGCCGCGTGCGATGAATGGCGGGTGTTCTTCGACGTGCGCACGAATCTGAAGCTGCTGCGAAGCCGCACGCTTGCCGCTCTCGTGCTCACCGCCGGATACCTGGCAGCATCGGTGCCGGTCACCCTCATCTACACGTTGCCGGGATTCCTACCTCAGATGGAATTCATGAGCGAGCGCTATGCGACGATGTCGAATGCTGAGGCCCTCGCTTATATCAATGGCTGGTACTTCTGGGGCGGTGCACTGTTCGTTGCGCTGCTCGTCGCGTTGAAGCGCGCGGGAGCGCACCTCTACGCTGGAGCGTTACTTCGATGTGTCGATCGTGGGGCGGTAAGGTTCGAATCGTTGAGCAAGTTCGAGCGCGATGTGCTCGCACGGCTCGGGCGGCCAGGTGTCGATGCGTCCGCTTCGACTCGGCAAAGTCGGGGCATCCTAGTGTTTCTGGTGCTCGTGCTTCCGTGGCTTGTATTTACCACCGAGATATTTGTAGCACAGTTCTTCAGCTATCACGGCGGCCACGGCTGGCTCAACCAACCGCTTCTGCAGCTGCCGTGGATGAATTACGTTCCGGAGGCGCTGCGGGAACTTGCCACACCGTAATGTTTGCAATGCTGCGCTGTAGGAGAAATGTTGCGGACCAGTTCGCGGTCCATCGAAGTTCCTTTCTGCCGCGAATCCGCAGATCGGACTTTCTTCAGCGTCCCTCCCAATGAGGCTCACGCTTCTCCGCGAATGCACGTGGCCCTTCTCGAGCGTCCTCACTGGCACGCCGTTTCTTCTCCCACTCGTACTCTGCCGAGAACGCATCGGGCAACGTTTCGTCGAGTCCCTTCATTGAGCATTCCTTCGTAGCACGCACGGAAAGCGGTGCACAACGCAGGATGTCCTCGACCCAGGAGTCTACCGCCGCATCAAGCTCGGCGAGGGGCACGACCTGATTCACAAGTCCCACCTCATAGGCACGCTGGGCCGACATGTGGCGCCCGGTGAGCAAATATCCCATGGCCTGCT
>JAPULC010000160.1 GCA_027295305.1 Gammaproteobacteria bacterium | reverse complement strand
CCCGAATAAATCGCGGCTGGAAGCCGCTCCTACGATCCTGTTTTACCCATGACGATACCTGCCCTCACCCACGCGCAAAGCGCACCTCGACGGTGAGTCCGGGTCGATTGTCGCCTAACGAGAGGGCCGCACCATGGTAGTCGGCAACCGCTTTCACCAAACTGAGGCCCAGCCCATTACCCGGCGCGTGGCGAGAAGAATCCAGGCGATAAAACGAATCCAGCACACGCTCCCTCAGTTCCGCCGGAATTCCCGGTCCCGAGTCGGCAACGCGCAGAACGATGCACTGCGCATGCTCCTCGAGCTCGACCTCGATGCGCCCCCCCTCGGGTGTGTACTTCACCGCGTTGTCGATCAGGTTCGCCAAGAGCTGAAACAGCAGATCACGGTCACCGCAGATGTCACCGTCGGTGCTACAGCTCGCCGATAGCAAGATGTGCCGCTCATCGGCGAGGGCCTGGTAAAGCTCTACCGCGTCATCCACCAGCACCCGCATCGAAACGCGTTGCTCGTCGCCTGCATAACTGCCCGATTCGATGTTGGCAATCCGCAGGAGAGCGCTGAACGTTCGCAGCAATCCGTCGGCGTCGGCGAGGGCATCCTCGATGCGTTGCCGCGCATCGATGGGATTGTCCATCCGCGCCGCCTCATCGAGGGAGTTACGTAAGCGCGTGAGGGGCGTTCGCAAATCGTGAGCAATGCTGTCGCCGACGTGACGCACCCTGCTCAACAATCGCTCGATCTCGTCGAGCATTCGGTTGAAGTTGTCCGCAAGCTCGTCGAACTCGTCACCCGTGCCCCGGGATTGCACGCGCCCCGAGAGATCCCCCGAGATGATCTGGTGTGTCGTCGCGTTGATCTGCTCCACCCGGCGAAGGACGCTGGAGCTCATGAGCACGCCGCCGAGCAATGAAAGGATGAACGCGATGCCACCGCCCCACGCCAGGGCATTCAGGAAAATCGACGTGGTTCTGTCGAGATCCGCGATCTCGCGCCCCACCAGCAGCACCAGACCTTCGGGCAGCGCAAACACACGCGCGCGGGCGGGCACATCGCCGCGCCGCGTCCGATGCCGGAAGCTGTACCAGCCATCGGCGCGGCTCGCGAGCTCGGGCCAACGATCGAGATTACCCGCGAGGGGTGTGTAGTTGCGATCGGCAAACAGGTAAATCGCGCCGGAGTCCGGGTTCGCCTCGATGCGCTCGCGAATCACACGCACCAGACCCAACAACCGCAACGAGCGGTACTGTTCAGCGAGACCCGTGACTTCCGCCTCGATGGTCGCATCGGTCTGCCGCTGCATATATCCGATCGTCGACCAATAGAGAAATCCTGCGAGGATCGTGATGGACAACGCGAAAAACGTCGCATAGAGCAGCGTCAACTGAAAGGTCGACGTGCGGATGACACGCAACCTATCCAAGCCTGTAACCTGCGCCGCGAACGGTCTTCAACAGCGGCCGATCGAAGTCTTTGTCGATCTTCGCGCGCAGGCGGCTGATGTGCACGTCGATGACGTTCGTCTGCGGATCGAAATGATAATCCCACACGTGTTCCAGCAGCATGGTGCGTGTCACGACTTGCCCAGCGTGACGCATCAGGTACTCGAGCAACCGAAACTCACGTGGCTTCAGCTCGATCGCCGTCTCACCGCGGTGCACTTCCCGCGCCAAGCGATCCATGACGAGGTCCTCGACCTGCAACTGAACCTCGGGTGCATCCGAAGTGCGCGAGCGACGCAACAGCGCATCGAGCCTTGCGCTCAATTCGCTGAACGCAAACGGCTTGACCAGATAGTCATCGCCCCCTGCACGCAAGCCTTTGACACGATCGTCCACCTCCCCCAAAGCGCTCAAGATCAGGATGGGCACGGGATCGTCGGCGGCGCGAAGTGTCTGAACGATCGTGAGCCCGTCGACGACTGGCAGCATCCGGTCGACGATCAGCGCGTCGTACGCCTCGGTCGTTGCGAGAAACAGTCCCTCTTTGCCATCTGCCGCACGGTCGACGGTGTGGCCCAATTCCTCCAGCCCCTTGGCTATGAACGCAGCAACCTCAGTGTCGTCCTCGATGAGCAATAGGCGCATTCCACGTGCTCCGTGCGATCGCCGATATTGTAGAGGCGTTCGTCCCTTTCACGCGACGCGGCAACATTAAACATCGTTCATGTCGGGGCAACGTAACCGCAACGTGCGTCACTCTAGTCTGCGTCCTGCATCGAACACTCATGCCTGACGAGGAGCTAGACATGTCCGCCACACATCGACGCTACGGAACACGCTGGTTGGTGCTCATTCTCTGCGTGGCCCTGTCTGCCACGCTGCTGAGTGCCGCCCTGTCGCAACCCGCCCAGGGAAGCAGCCCGGGCGACTCCAGGTTGGCCAACAACCCGGGTGATGTGATGCGCCCGGAGTTTGCCGACATCATCGAGGCAGCTCTACCCTCGGTGGTGACCATCGCCGTCGAGATGTCGGTGGAGGGACCTCAGCGCCTGAACTTCCCCCGCGGACGAG
Source organism: Gammaproteobacteria bacterium (assembly GCA_027295305.1). GTDB lineage: Bacteria > Pseudomonadota > Gammaproteobacteria > Pseudomonadales > Azotimanducaceae > JAPULC01. The sequence continues at coordinate 3,950 of JAPULC010000160.1, read as the reverse complement.
GACCCGGGAACGATGAACTCTTTCAACGCTTTTTCGGACGCGAGTTCGCGATGCCGCAGCCACCCGCTGCCCGCGTGCACGGCGCCGGCTCGGGCTTCATCATCGACGACGCCGGTTACATCGTCACGAACCACCACGTCGTCAAAGACGCGGACCGCATCGTCGTCACGCTTCACGACGGCCGAGAGTTCCTCGCAGAAGTGTTGGGAACGGATCCCAAGACGGATCTTGCGGTGCTCGAGATCGACGCCGACGGCCTGGTCGAAGTCCGATTCGGAGACTCCGATCTTGCACGCATCGGGGATTGGGTGGTGGCGATCGGCAATCCCTTCGGGCTCGGCGGCACGGCCACCGTGGGCATCATCTCGGCACGCGGCCGCGACATACACTCCGGCCCGTACGACGACTTCCTTCAGATCGACGCCCCCATCAACCACGGGAACTCCGGTGGGCCCGTCTTCAACACGCGTGGTGAAGTGATCGGGGTGAGCACCGCGATCTTCTCGCCCAACGGCGGCAACGTGGGCATCGGCTTTGCGATTCCCGCGCGACAGGCAGCTCGCATCACCTCACAGCTCAGAGCAGATGGCACGGTCGATCGTGGCTGGCTCGGCGTGCAGCTGCAGCCGATGGATGCCACCCTCGCCGAGAGCTTCGGCCTCGATGCGGCCACAGGCGCACTCGTTGCCGATGTGGTCAGTGGCAGCCCCGCCGCAGAAGCCGGTGTCGAAGTCGGGGACGTCATCATCGAGTTCGATGGCCAACCCGTCGAATCGGCCAAAGGCCTGAGTCATCTCGTGGCCGATGCCGCGAGCCTCGAGGAGGTCCGGCTCGAGGTGTGGCGCCATGGCAAACCCAAAACCCTTCGCGTGACCCTCGGCAAAGTCGACGAACCCGTTCGAGTGAGCAAATCCGTGGACAGCCCCAGCGCGATCGGCCTCGAGCTGGCACCGCTGGATCACACCCTGCGTGCGCGGCTTCGTCTCGGCGACGAGGTCGAGGGCGCCGTGGTCGCCCGGGTCGAGAGCGATAGCGAGGCCGCCAAGCAGGGACTACGTGCCGGAGACGTGATCCTGAGCGTCGATCACCACGCGGTGGATTCACCGCATGATGTCACCCAGGCCATCGAACGGGCACGCGGTGAAGGTCGGAAGTCAGTGGTATTGCTGCTACGTCGCGGCGATTCCCAGCGCTTCACCGCGCTATCAATCGCATAGCCCCGCAATCGCGAAGTGGTTGAAACAGCCTGCCAGGCACGCCGGTGCCTGGCACGCTGGATTGGGTGCGCTCGATGGGATGGGCCCTCATCCTGGGGACCCTCGGCAAGATGGCGCGAGCGGATAAGTGAGCACTCTCGAGAGGAGAGCGCTAAGTGGATGTCGATCCCGGGTCCGATACGATAAACTAGACCTCATCGGCACCCAAAGCGGTGCGGAGCGTCTGCTGCTCGATGCGATCCCGCCACCTCCAGAGTTGACATCCAGCCGCAATCTGAAATCATTTGTTTGCACCAGTAAGGATCTGACAAATTCAATGGCTATCAGCGCTGAGCGCCGCCGTGACATCAAGCAGGCTCTAAAGGAATATCGAACTCCGAATCACCCATTGGCCGCGTTGCTGCTTTTCGGCGATCTGGCGCTTTTCGCCGGATTGTTCGTCGCGTTGCAGTGGACCACCTCCTGGCTCGTATGGACCGGATTGCTGGCTCTGCAGAGCATCGTAGTGCTTCGCCTGTCGATCCTGGGCCATGACGCCGCACATCGATCGTTCACCGGATCTTCGACTGCAAACAATCTGATTGCCATCGTCGGTCTGGGGATGTCTCTACATCCAGTCAGTCTCTGGCAAACCGGGCACAACCGACTGCACCATGGCTTCACGAGTCTCGCCGGCGTCGATGTTGCCTGGATCCCCATGTCCCCAGAGGAATACCAACGCACGTCGCCTCTCGGCCGAATCCTCTATCGATTGGTGCGTACCCCGTGGGGCTACGGAGTGCACTGGACGACGCATGTGTGGGCAAAGTATTTGACCTTCGCAGGCGTCGGCCGGGTAAGCGGCTCCCAGGCGCGTTACCGCGCAGACTGTGTGGTCGCCATTCTCATCAACCTCACGCTCGTGGGGCTTGGCGTGTGGTTGATCGCATCACCGCTCAGCGTCGGCGTCATCGCGAAAGTGACGATGTCCATCGCGATACCGATTCTCGGCCAGCACTACTTGATTGGCTGCCTCACGTACTTTCAGCACACCCACCCGGACCTCGGTTTCTACCGGCGTCGCCAGGACAGAGCCGGCTTTGAGAGCCAGATTACCGACACGGTGAGCTGGGCGTTGCCAAAAGCACTCGACACGCTCATCCATTGGCACATGAACCACGCCGCTCATCATGTGGATCCTTCGATTCCGTGCTATCGCTTACGCGCCGCACAACGACGACTGCAGTCCCTCGCACCCGAGCTTTGCGTGGTGGTCAAGCCCCGATTCAAGATCTTCAGAAGCATGATGCGAACCTGCAAGCTGTACGACTACAAGAACCACTCCTGGCAAGGTTTTGCGCAACCGCACGTGGGCGAATTGAGTAGTAGCTCGTCCACTAGCTAGCTCTTGTCCGGAAATTGCCGCCTGGTACCGCCGATACTTTCATCTCGGGGCCCATCGCTGCTTGGCCCCTCCTATCCGCGAATGCTCCCTACTACCCGCGGGTCGTTGAGCCTAGTATTCGATGCAAGTCGGCGGCGAGCTGAAGCACACGTTCGAGAGAAGGAGACAACAAGTGAACTACGTCAACCTCGGCCATTCCGGATTGAAAGTCAGCCGGGCCTGTCTCGGTGCAATGAACTTCGGTATGTCCGACACCGCGCCCTGCGACGAAGCGGAGGGCAAACGCATCATCGACAGTTTTCTCGACAAGGGTAACAACTTCATCGATACGGCCAACGTGTACACAGGGGGCGATTCAGAGCAGATAGTCGGACGCGCTATCAAAAACAAACGCCATTCAGTGGTGCTCGCGACGAAGGCAAGAGGCCCGCAGGGAAGCGGACCTAACGACATGGGCACGTCGCGAGTGCATCTCCAGCGAGCGCTCGAGGCCAGCTTGAAACGCCTGGATACCGACTATATCGATCTCTACCAGATGCATGCCTGGGATCCCGAGACACCCATCGAGGAGACGATGTCGACCCTCGACAGCTTCGTCAAAGCCGGCAAGGTGCGCTATATCGGCTGTTCGAACTATACGGGCAGCCAGATTGTCGAAGCCCAGTGGGCTGCCTCCCGGCAGAACGGAACCCCCTTCATCGCGCTTCAACCGCGCTATTCACTGCTCGCCCGAGAGATCGAGGCAGATGTATTGCCTGCGTGCCAGAGACATGGCCTGGGGACTCTGGTCTACAGTCCGCTGGCCGGCGGGATGCTGTCCGGCAAGTACAAGCAGGGCGAAGAGCCCGCCGCGGATACGCGCTATGGCCGACGCACGAGAGCCGGCAACAACCGGGCAGCGGCGATCCTGACGGACCGGAATTTCGACATCGTCGAGGAAGTGACCCGGGTTGCTGAAGAAACCGGATCGACGCCCACCGCGGTGAGTCTGGCCTGGTGTCTTACCCGACGGGGGGTCACATCGGCGATCATCGGGCCCAGAACCCTGGCGCAGCAGGATGAATGTCTTGTTGGACTCGAGCTGGAATTACCGGCCGAGGCGGTGAAGCGGCTTTCGGATGCGTCGAGGCCCGCTGGAAGACGCTGACATTCGCGTTAGCCGCATGCGCGGTAGATCCACCCGGTAAAACTAGGTCCAACCCAATTCGTTCAACGCCCACGGTGCGTTCCAGATCTTGGTCATCGCCACGACTTTCTCATCGTCCCCCATTTTGACGACGTATACGTAGTGCGAATGCGTCTGTTTCCCTGTAGGCGGTACGGGTCCCCCCTCACCGGTGTGGGTTGCG
>JAPULC010000016.1 GCA_027295305.1 Gammaproteobacteria bacterium | reverse complement strand
CCACAGCCATCACGTCAGCGTGAGACTCGAGCACACAGATGGTCTCGCCCATGCGTTTTGGATCGCTGCAGAATCGGCACATCTCGTTCTCGCTCAGCATACGACAGCGTTTGCACTCCAGAATCTCGTCCATCGCCCGCGCTAGCGTCTGTGCGAGATGTCGTCCGCCATCGCGGTCTCGATCGAGAAGATACAGCGCCATGCGTTGCGCAGACTTGGGCCCCACGCCGGGCAACACGCGCAAGGCATCTATCAGCTGATCGAGGATGGATCCAAAGCTCACTCGTGCCTAGCCCTCAAAACGGCAGCTTGAAGCCAGGGGGCAATGCACCGGCAAGACTCGACATCTTATCGCGGTTGGCATCTTCCACACGCCGGACCGCGTCGTTGATGGCAGCCGCCAGGAGATCTTCGAGCATGCCCTTCTCGTCGCCGAGAAGCGATGGTTCGATCTCCACCCGCCGCACTTCATGCTTGCCCGTCATTGTGACTCTGACCATTCCTGCGCCTGACTCGCCTGTCACCTCCAGCGATGCGAGCTCTTCCTGGAGCGCCTGGATTCTGGCCTGCATCTCTTGCGCCTGCTTCATCAGGTCGCCCATGCCCTTCATTCGAACCTCCTCGACGGGCGCGTCACACGCCAGTGTCCAACGGTTGGATACTGTCGCGATCCACCTGTGCGCCAAACTCTTCGATCAGCGAGCGCACGGTACTGTCATTCTCGATGGACTGGCGTGCGGCCTCCATGCGCTCGTGCTCAATGCGTTCTCGCCGCGCCGCGGGCGTCTCCTCCTGCGGCTGGGCGGTTTCCACCGTGAGATGCACCTGCGTGCCGGCGTACGTCTCCAGGGCGCTGCGAATGCGCTCTATCTGTTGATCGTTCAGAAGCGTGGCGTGTGTCGGGTCCAACACGAGGCGATAGCGCCCCGGCCCGTCCTCGTAGCCAACGGCGTGATCCGCAAGTCCCATCGCCACGCCGCTCAAGCCAAGCTGTGGAACGAGCGCGTGCCACTGGACGGCGACGGATTTGTCTTCGGGGCGCCGTGGCGGCGTCTTCGTTGCTTCCTTGGCTGCTTTATCTGGCGCCTCCGAGGTGCCCGCAGATCCGGCGCCACCGCTGGACGCGGCTGCAGAGTCCGGACGAAAAGCGAGCAAGCGCAGCAGTGTCATCTCGAAACCAATCCTTGGATCCGGCGCGAGGGGAAGATCGCGGTTGGCGAGCAGCACTATCTGGTAGTAGAGCTGCACGGTCTCGGCGGGAACTCGCGAGGCGATCGTAGCGACGAGCTCTGCGTGCTCGAAGTAGCTCTCGTCCGCGTCTGCGACGCTCTGCTTCACCGCGACCTCGTAGAGCACCTGCAGCAGACCGGCAAGCACCTGCTCGAAATCCGTTCCACGCTCGGCCAGCTCATGGGCAACGGCGAGCAGCGATCCGCCATCTGACTCGGTCAGCGCATTGAATATCGCGGCAAGCTCCTCGCCGCCCACCGTGCCAAGCATCTGAATCACTTGGTCACGCGCAAGGCTCCCGCCCCCATACGCGATGGCTTGATCGGCAAGCGACAACGCATCGCGCACGCTTCCGCGCGCAGCGCGTGCGATCGGCAGCAGCGCCCCTTCCTCGCACGCGATACCTTCCTGCCGGAGAACATTGTCGAGATGCCCGACGATCAGCTCCGGCAAAAGGTTCTTCAAATTGAATTGCAGGCAGCGCGACAGCACCGTCAGCGGTATCTTCTTGGGATCGGTGGTCGCGAGAAGAAACTTCACGTGCGGCGGCGGCTCCTCCAGGGTCTTCAGCAGCGCATTGAAGCTCTGGCGCGACAACATGTGCACCTCGTCGATGAGGTACACCTTGTAGCGTCCTCGCGCCGGCGCGTATTGCACGTTCTCCAGAAGTTCGCGGGTGTCGTCCACACCTGTGCGCGACGCCGCATCGACTTCGAGCAGATCGATGAAGCGTCCCTCCGCAATCTCGGTGCACGATGTGCACACACCGCACGGCGTCGCGCTCACACCCTCCTCGCAGTTGAGACACTTGGCGAAAATGCGGGCGACCGATGTCTTACCGACACCCCGCGTGCCCGAGAACAAATATGCGTGGTGGAGCCGATCGTGCTCGAGCGCGTGAACGAGGGAGCGGCGCACATGCTCCTGCCCCACCATCTCGTCGAATCGTGCCGGACGGTATTTGCGCGCCAGGACTTCGTAGCTCATGGGTAACAACGTTGGGTCGAAATCGGTATTTTACCGTCTGCAGAGCCAGGATGCCGATATACCGATGGATTGCCCAGGATTCGATCACCCCTTCGTAGTGATCGGACATCGTGGTGCCGCCGGGCACGAGCCGGAGAATACACTGCGCTCGTTTCGGCGGGCCGTGGCAATGGGGGTGCAGGCCATCGAGCTGGACGTCTATCTGCTGGAAAACGAGCTCGTGGTGATCCACGACGATTCTCTGGAGCGCACCACCAACGGCACCGGCGCGCTCGCGTCGCACACCCTCGCCGGGGTACGCCGCCTCGATGCCGGCGCCGGGGAGCGGATCCCCTTGCTCTCGGAGGTGCTGTCCAGTATCGACGAGGGCATCGGCATCAACGTCGAGCTGAAGGGAGAAGGCACCGGTGAACGGCTGCCGGCGTATCTAGCGGCATACCCTCGAGGTCACGGCAGGATTCTGGTGTCGTCCTTCAGACACCGGGAGCTTGCGGCATACCGAGAGGCGGGGGGCGAGTGCGCCCTCGGACTTCTCTTTGGTCGCTCGAAAGAGAGCCTTTTCGAGCGTGCCGATGCACTCGAGCCGTACGCGATTCACCTCTCGGTGCGCCTTGCATCCGCCGCGCTGATGGCGCGTATTCACGCCCGCGGTCTGCGGGTGTTCGTCTACACCGTCAACGAGCTGGACGTGCTGGCGCGCCTGAGGAAAGGCAAGGTGGACGGCGTGTTCAGCGACTATCCCGATCGGATCCTGCAGGCGATTGCTTAGCAGGCTGCTGATATACTATGTTTTTCGGCAGCCTGCGTCCTGCATAGGGTTGTGCTGGCAAAATCGGGGACGGTAGGTCGTTGATTTTGGGAGCAAAGGGGAAACCACGCTTTTCCCTTTGCGTACTGCTGAAAAGCCAAGACGGCTTTTTCAGCAGCCTGTTAGGGTTTTGGGGCAGTCCCTACAAGGGACAGTCCCCTATCGCGAAGACGAAGAGCGTTCCTCCAGCTCGTCGATTTCACGCTTGAGGTCATAGCGGCTATCAATGACGATCTCCTCCAGCACCTTCACGCGCTCCATGAGACCGGCAATGCGTTTATCCGAGTCCGGATTCACGCGCCCCTCCGCCTCGCGCATTTTGACGCGACTCTTGGACCACGTCTCGAAGATGCCCACGCTGCAACCTACCAACACCACCAGAAAAACGAACGTCCAGAAGTCCATCGTTGCCCCCAGGCTAGTTCTTGTAGGACGCGATAAGCCCTGCGCCCCGCACCGATTCATATGCGCGCGGAGAAGCAATGTACTCCACGCTCCCAGCGCCTGAAACCACATCCAAAACTTCGGCCACCGCAACGCGCGCATTTGCCGCGCCTTGAACATTGACCTCGCCGAAGTCACTCATGGGCTCCTCGGCCTGATAACGACTGGCGCCGGCGAGGTTCACGACCTGGCGGTGGACCCCCCCGGTGAACACGACCCAGCGGAAGCAGTTCATGCCGTGCCCTCGTCGGTCGCTTCCTCCGAGATTTTGCTGAGCTCGCGTTGGAGCTCGAACTGTGTGGAGGTGACATAAGATTCCATCGAACGCAGTCGC
>JAPULC010000159.1 GCA_027295305.1 Gammaproteobacteria bacterium | reverse complement strand
GGGCGCAACGGTATGTCCATGGATCAGTTTCGCGAAGCCCTCGCCGTGGACGGCGTCCTTTATCCCCAATTTCGCGAGCAGGTGAGGCGTGACATCATCATGAATCAGGTGCAGCGCAACCAGGTAGAACGGCGCATCTATATCTCGGAGCAGGAGCTGGAGAACTATCTCGCCTCTCCCGTGGGTCAGCTTGCCACGCAGGACGAGTACGGCGTGGGCCACATACTGCTTGCCGTCGAGGATCGAGCCGACGCGACAGTGTCGGCGCGTGCGGAAGCCGCGGCCGGTTCGATCTATCAAGAGCTTCTCGATGGGGCGGACTTCTGCCAGATGGTGCTTGAGCATTCGGCTGGCCAACGCGCGCTCGAGTGCGGCGACCTGGGTTGGCGTAAGCCGAGTGAGCTTCCATCTCTGTTTGCCGATCGTGTAATGCAGCTCGAGGTGGGCGAGACGTTACCGCCCATTCGCAGCGCCGCTGGGTTTCACATCGTCCAGCTTCGTGAGAAGCGCGGTGCCGGCACCGAGATCAGGATGCAGACGCACGTGCGTCACATCCTGGTGAGGCCGTCGGAGATTCGCTCCGAAGAGGAATGCGAGGAGCTCATTCGGGATCTCGCGGCGCGTCTCGATGAAGGTGCAAGCTTCGAGGCCCTCGCCCAACGCTACTCGGACGATCCGGGCAGCGCGCTCGCGGGGGGCGATCTCGACTGGTCCATGTCCGAATCATTCGTTCCCGAATTCGGTGAGACGATGGACGCCACCGAGGTGGGCGCGCGCAGTGCCCCGTTCCAGAGTGAGTACGGCTGGCAGATTCTCGAAGTCCTCGACCGCCGCGACCAGGACATGAGCGATGAATTTCGGCGTGGCGTGGCGACGCAGAGTCTGCGCAACCGCCGCTACGACGAGGAGCTCGAGGCTTGGCTGAGAATGATCCGTGACGAGGCGTTCGTGGAGATCAAGGTCGGGGCACAAGACGATAGCTAGTGACCTGTCACTCGTGACCAGCCCCATCGCCATCACCCCGGGTGAACCCGCGGGCATCGGACCCGACCTGACGCTTCAGCTTTGTGCGCAGCGCGCTTGGCCGGCAGTGGTGATCGCTTCGCGGGAGCTAATGCGCGAGCGCAGCAGTGTGCTGGGTCTACGTGTCGACATCGTCGACTGTGATCCAAACACCACGTTCCAACCCAGGGCTGGGGCGCTCAGGCTGATTGACGTGCCGTTGTCGGCGCCGGTAGTGGCGGGGGAGCTCGACGTCGCCAATGCCGGTTACGTGATTCGCACGTTGGAGATCGCCGTGGACGGCTGTCTCGACGGCCGCTTTCGGGCAATGGTGACCGGTCCCGTGCAGAAATCGGTAATTGCCGATGGGGGGATAGCGTTCAGCGGTCACACCGAATTTCTCGCGGAGCGCACAGGGACCTCACGCGTGGTGATGATGCTTGCAGCAGGGGGTCTGCGGGTGGCGTTGGCGACCACGCACCTGAAGCTGTCCGACGTGCCGCGAAACATCACCTCGGTTGGCCTCGAAGAGACGCTGCGAATATTGCGACGGGGTTTGATCGAACGCTTTGACGTCGACGCGCCACGCATTCTCGTGGCGGGGCTCAACCCTCACGCGGGGGAGGATGGCCACCTGGGACGAGAAGAGATCGAGATCATTGGTCCCGTGCTCGCTCGGCTGCGTGACGAGGGCTTCGATCTCGTGGGACCCCTGCCCGCGGATACGCTCTTCACGCCACGCGTGCTCGAAGATGCCGATGCGGTGCTGGCCATGTACCACGATCAAGGTCTACCGGTCCTGAAATATGCCGGATTCGGTCGGGCGGTAAACGTCACGTTGGGCCTGCCCATTGTGCGTACTTCGGTGGATCATGGGACGGCGCTGGATCTTGCCGGAAGCGGCTCGGCCGAGGCGGGTAGTCTCCTGGCCGCGTTTGAGCTTGCCGACCGCCTGAGTGCGTGACTGATGTCCGCACCTCGGCCGCGGCGGCGCTTCTCCCAGAATTTTCTCGTCGATCGCAACTACATGGAACGCATCGTCGATGCGATAGCGCCTGAGCCGGAAGATCATGTGCTCGAGATCGGACCGGGTCGCGGGGCGCTCACGCACTTGCTCGCCTCTCGCACGGGGAATCTGGTGGTGGTGGAGATCGACCGCGATCTCGCGCGCGGGATCGAGCTCGAGTTCGCCGACGTGAGGGTCATCGTAGCGGATGTGATGAAGATCGATGTCGAAGTTATACTCGACTCGCGACACCTCTGGAGAGTCGTTGGGAACTTGCCATATCACATCTCCACGCCCGTCCTGTTCGCGTTGCTGCGTGTCTCCGAGAGGATTCGTGATATGCACTTCTGCCTTCAAGAGGAGCTGGTTGCGCGCATCTGTGCGAGCCCGGGCGGCAAGGCGTGGGGCAGGCTATCCGTGATGATGCAGTATCATGCGGAAGTTGTGCCCTTGTTCCGCATTCCCTCGACCGCGTTTCGGCCACGGCCTCGCGTTCAATCGCGAATTCTACGAGTGCTGCCGCGGAAACTGGAGAAGCCCGCAAAGTCGTTGGAGGTGTTGGAGGATGTGGTCAGGCGCGCCTTCTCGCACCGCCGCAAGACGCTTCAAAACGCGCTGAAATCTCACCCACGATTCGACTCTGCCGCCGTGGCTAGCGAGCTCGGTATCGATCCGGGGGCCCGACCGGAGACGTTCGGAGTCGATGACTTTGTCGCCATAAGCAACCTGTTGGCGGCGGACCACTAGAGCACCGGCAATGGCTCAGCGCGAAGACGACTTTGAGATCGGCATCGAAACTGGATACATCGAGGGACAATCCGATCCAGCCGAGCATCGGTTCGTGTTTGCCTACACGATTACGATCACCAATCGCGGCGAGGTGTCCGCCCGATTGCTGAATCGGCATTGGATCGTGACCCACGGCAATGGCAAATCCGAGGAGGTGCGCGGAAAAGGTGTGGTAGGTCAGCAACCGAGGATTCCACCCGGTGAAAGCTTCAGCTACACGAGCGGGGCGGTGATCGAATCGGA
>JAPULC010000158.1 GCA_027295305.1 Gammaproteobacteria bacterium | reverse complement strand
CTCCCACCGCGCTCCCAGGCCCTTGCTTTTTGCTGCGCGTTCTTCGGTTCGGTAAGAGGGCTCCGCAAAAAGCGGTCCTGCTTACGCCAGCCGCAAGGCTGGCGCGACATCCCTGTCCCGGACGCTAGTTCCTGTCCCTTTTGGGACAGGAACTAGTTAGCGCTCGTCGAGCCCAGCACGAATTCCCGCCGATTGCCTTTCACCTCGCCATCGGGAAGGCAGACGCGGGTCTCGATCTGAATGTGGAAGCCGGGATCCTGCGGGCGGATTTCGATGCGGTGATAGGCTGCGCTCTTCTCGGTGCTCGGGTGCACTGACGACGCGGAGGCCGCGGAGAGCACCGGGATCCCCGACTCGTGGGCACCGAGAGAAGACAGGCGCACACGGTGCCCGTGCCCGTGCAACACGAGTTCGGCGCCCTTGCGCGCGAGCACCTGCGCCAGCGCATTCGCATCGATGAGCCGCTTGCGCCAACGCTCCTGGCCCTCCACAGGCGAATGGTGAACGAGCACCACCCGACAGAGATTCTGATTTGCCAGATCGTCGAGGATGGCTTCCAGACACTCGAGCTGGTCCTGGCCGACACATCCAGTCGCAAAGAACGGCGGTGATACGTCGCCGGAATTCACCCCCACGAAGGCCACAGGGTGGCGCACGCGCACGAACGGAAAGCCCGAACGCGCCCGATCGTCGGCGCTCATGTAATCCGACCAATACTCCACGCGATGCCGGGAATCCTCTGCATAGATATCGTGATTGCCGGGCACGACGGTCACGTCCTTACCGCTACCCAGCGACTGCAGCCAGGCACGGGCCTGCTGGAACTCGGTGGCGAGGCCGAGATGCGTGAGATCGCCGGTGATTACGATGTGGTCCGGCGTGAAGGCCCGAAGATCTTCCACCAGGAGATCCAGCATCTCGCGCCGATGGCGATATTTTCGCCGGATCCGCCAGGAGAGATAGCCAAGGAAACGCTTACCCATCAATCGGGCAAAACGGACCGATGCCGGCGAGGTGAGGTGCGGATCGGAAAGATGGGCAAACCGAAACGGTGCGTCCGGCTCCACGGCTATCTCCGCTCAGATGATCTGGTCGATGATAGCGCAAAGGGCGTAACCAGCCGTTAGCATACGCTTTCCCAGTACCCGGCAGGTTTCATGGCCCGAGTGGCGGTCATCAGCAATCCGCATGCCGCGCGTCGCCGCTCTGTGGCGCTGCAGCGAGAACTCGAACGCGCGAGCAACGTGCAGTGGTTCACCACGGGCTCGCCGGAGGATGCCGACGCGCGGATCGCGAGCGTTGCCGACGATGTGGACCTTCTGGTAGTGGATGGCGGCGACGGCACCGTGCAGCGCGCACTCTCTGCACTGTTCCAAGCGCGGGAGGCTCCATCGCCAAGCATTGCGATTCTCCCCGGCGGAAGCACCAACATGACGGCGTATGACATCTCCGGCCCCAGCTCCTGGCGCAAGAGTGCGGCACAGCTCCTGCGTCTCGTGAATCGAGACCCAACGGAGTGGCCACGCACCCCCCGCCCGGTGATTCGCCTGCAATCGGCGGGCGAAGGGTCGCCGGTCTACGGCATGTGTTTCGGGGCAGGTGCAGTGATCAGCGGCATCGAATACTGTCATGATTGGATCTATCGCCTTGGCATCCGAGGGGAATGGGCCCCGGGCCTTGCGCTCGCGCGCACTGTCTGGGGACTGGCAACGCACGAAAAAGCCTTCAGCACACCGGTTGATCTGACGGTCGCACGCGAAAATGAGGCAACCCTCGTGATGCCGGCGAAGCTGATGGTCGTGTCCGCCATCAAACGCATGTTTCTGGGATTCACACCGTTCTGGGGCAGCGGCGAAGGGGCGTTGCGTTGCACTATCGTGCGTCACGGCGCCGACGCATTCGTCAGAACGCTACCCAGCTTTCTACGTGGCCGGCCCTCGCCACGCATGACGCTGGACGGCGGCTATTGGAGTGAGAAGCTGAACAGTGTTCGTGTGAGCATGCGCGCACCCTATGCGGTCGACGGCGAGATCTTCCCGGCGCCTGCGTCAGGGACTCTGGAGCTCCGTGCGACGGCTCCCATCGAGTTCGTCAAGCTGATTTGACCCGATGGCGGCGATGCGCAACTTTCCCGAGCTGCTTCTGGAGGAGACCCGCCGGCCAGCCCCGGCTGCGGTACACGCCTTGGTGGATGCTCTGCGATCGAAGTTCGACGAAACGTTGGTGGCGGTGCTGTTCTATGGCTCCTGCCGGCGCGACGCGGACCCCTACGAAGGCCTGATCGACCTTTACGTGATCGTCGACAAGCTGCGCCCGCACTGCAGTGCGCTGAGCGCCACCCTTGGCTGGCTTCTGCCCCCGAACGTGCGTTACCTCGAGGTTCCAAGCGAGGGACGAACCGCCCGATGCAAATATGCGCTGGTGTCACTCGATCGATTTCGTCACGGCATCGAGCAGCGCTTTCATCCCTATTTCTGGGCACGTTTCGCACAACCCACGAGCATCGTGTGGTGTCGCGATGACTCCGCCCACGAGGCGCTCGTCGAATCGCTGCTCGCGGCGCCCGCAAGGCTGATGCAAGAACTGCCCACGGTGAGCACCGAAAGCGAGGACCCTCTCGCGCGCTGGCGAGACGCCTTTCGACGCACATACAGGGCGGAGCTTCGGGTGGAAAGCGGAGATCGCGGAGACCGGCTCGTCGACTCTCACCGCGACTACTATCTCTTTTTGAACAGCGAACTCGACGGCGCCGCGACTTCCGGCCGCCGGCCCTGGCTGCTTCGCACACTGCGCTGGGACCTACGAATCGTGCAGGGAAAGGCGATCTCGGTGCTTCGACTCTTCAAGGGTTTCTACACCTTCGAAGGGGGCTTCGACTACCTGATCTGGAAGCTCGAACGTCACACGGGTCAGCACGTCGAGGTTCCGCAACGGGTGCGCAGATGGCCACTCATATTTGCCTGGCCCATGCTCTGGCGCCTCTACCGTGAAGGCGTACTGCGTTAGCAGCCTGTTAGGTCCGACCCTTCCCAGTCCCGCTGCACCTCCGGAAAATGGGGTCTGACCCCACTTTCCCGACCCCGTATACTCGCGTTTTCCCCCACGACTCAGCAGATGCCCACCCTTCCGATCAGGATACGTCACGCCGCCGAAGGCCTCGGTGGGCGTGTCCTTTCCGACGAACGTCGTATCGGCGTCGAGCGCTGGATGCGCGGCTTC